>CAZEID010000014.1:0-3344 GCA_964512075.1 uncultured Candidatus Saccharibacteria bacterium
CTAATCTCCAGCGGTATGGCTTTGCGCTTCCGATCGCGGATCAAGAGCTGGTCCTGTTCGACGGGGACGAGCCACGTCAGGAGCATGGCGAAAGGGAACGGCAAGCCGGAGACCCGCTGGTGGCGATGGAAGGAGAGTTCCAACTCTTCATCCCCGGCGAGATGGAGGACCTTCTCCGAGACGAGTTCGGCAGCCTCGTCTACGTGCTTCCGGCGGTTCCTCAACCGGAAGTGAGCGCTCTCGTCCTGGACCCTTGGGAAGCCGTGACGCTGATCACCCAAGACTGCCGCCAAGTGGAGGATCTCAGCATCCAAAACTTGGGATCCCGACTGGAGCTGGTATCGGCCGCTGCTGATCGGCTTCTCGGTTTTGTGTTAGAGCCGAGTCAGTTGCGCGACGAGTTCCAGGCGACGCCCTTTTTCGCCAACGGGAGAGGGTGTGTCATCGCGATCTACAATCCGGCCGGAGAGCCAGGATTGATGATCCACGATGGCGTTCTGGTTTACGAGACCGTTACGGGAGAGATTCGGGTTATCTACACCAATCCCGAGATTCGCCTCCCGAACATCAGCCGATCGGCTTAAACCCCCGATCGGCTTTTCTTTTGGGGAAGTTTTCGTTAGAATCAAAGCGATGTCCTTCCTAGGAAAGAGAAGTTGGCTCGTCGTTATTCTGGTTCTTGTTGTTTTGGAAGTTGCGCTGGTAATTTGGGGGATAATATACCGGCGAGACGTTAACCGAGATTTTTCCTTGGTATCAAGTGTGATTGGGCCGGAGGACTCGGCGGTAGTGGATATCCGCCTTGAGAAGGATTTCTATCCCACATCATTTGAGCAGATGGAGACCTGGGGGGTGTTAGCATCCCCTACTGGCCGAATTTACAATCGGGAATTGAAAAACGCCAAAACCGGCGAAATCCTCGGGACCGCTACTGTCGTAGAGGTTATGACTCGCGATCGCGGAGATCCTAACCGGCTTAAACGTTTCCCTCTCATTGTTCAATTTACTCCCCTGGATAGCCCAAAACGGAATATTATGCCTTGGGTTCTGGAGAAGGCCGCCGAATTGAGTTCTCGTAACATCCCCGCAGGATCGGAAGCCCTCCCATTAGAGCAAGTCGCTCAGATCTTTCCTCGAGGTGAGATGTGGGTTTTTGTCCCCTTGATAGATCTGGACAGAGAGGAGTTAAATAGAATCGCCGAACTGAAGTTCTACACCGAGATTTACTATGGAGGAACTACCTACCCTCGCCTAACTGATTTGTTCAAAGAGTCTCCCGATCGCCATGTCCTGCTTGGGAAGGCTTCTATTCCAATCTTGCTGTTGGCCGTATCTGGTTATTTAAGCAGTTTTTGATTGACCTTGTCTTAAAAGTTAAAAAATTCCACGCTTTTATTTGCTAGTTATTCTGCCTTTCCTTTATTATTCTTCTGATGACTAAAGGTTTTAAGTTTTTCCTCCTGGTATTCTTATTGATCGCCGGTGCGGTTGTAATTGTATATTCTTTTGCTAGAGAAGACTTCCAAAATCTAAAGGATACGTTGGTCGGGAAACGGACCGAAATTCCCGTAGAGGAGGAGCCGACGCCGGGGGATCTTCTGTCCTCTCTTCTTTCCTCGACGGTTGACTTTGATACTCAGATGGCGAAGTTGCGCACGGGGGAGTTTGAAAACGAATACTTCATTGCCCGTGTTAATAAGGTAACTGCTTCTGAAGAATCTCTAGTTTTGGAAATGGAATTCCCCATGGGAGATAGCTCTGAAGTTAGGGAGCTCGTTACCACGGCAAGTTGCCCGGTGGAAAACACGACAATTTTGGGACCTCAGAATATGGAAATACTTGCCGAAAAAACGGACATTTTTCAGTGGGTCAAAAAAGATAATCTCCTAATTGCATATTGTTTGGATTCCGCTTGTAGTTCTGTTGGGAAAGAGTGTATCTTAATTACAACTGGTGTCGAGTAATATCCTATCTTTAAGAAAAGCCACTCTTTTCATTTTCCTAACCGTCGGTTTATTGGTTATCGGTGGGCGTAACCTTAATCTACTTCTGAACCCTTCGCCAACCCTCGCGGCCGTCTGCGCTCCAGGGGAGTGCAAGCCCCCCTCTTATGTTTGTCAAGGGGGAACAATGTGTTGCACGGGTAGTGGTTGTCCGAGTTACGAATGTTCAAAGTTAGGTTCAGCCTTTACCTGGATCTATTGTAGATTTCCCCCACCCCCCTCGTGGAGGTGCTGTTGGAAAGGATCAGCCAACCCCTGTTACTCGTGGTGCTTTAACCCTGGCGGAAGTTGTACTTGGTGCACTGGGGGTGGCGGAGACGGCGGGGGCAGTTGCAATTGGGGTTCAACGATCGCGGAGCCGACCTGCACCCAAGCCAACGGGCTGGAGGGCAAGTACTATCGGGACAACCCGGTGGGAGAGCCCCGGTTTGACGGAGGGTTGAAGCTGGTCCGGAACGACTCCCAGGTAAACTTCGACTGGGGTTCGGGTTCTCCCCAGTGCACGCCGCTGGGAACGGACAACTTCTCGGTCAATTGGACCGGCTACATCTACCTCCCCGCCTCCGGCAACTGGCGGTTCGGGGCGACCAGCGACGACGGCTTTGCGGTCGATTTGGAGCGCACTCCCGGAAATTGGACGCGGGTAATGAGCGATTGGAGTGATCACGGGGCCCGCACTACCTGGGGATCTTTCTATAACTTAGCCGCCGGCTGGTACGGGATCCGGGTCTGGTACTACGAAAACGGTGGGCAGGCCGTTGCGCAACTCCGCTTCGAAGGTCCCGGGACGGCCGCCCAGATCGTTCCCTCCGCCAACCTCCGCACCTGCACCGCCCCTTCCGGCACGATCCAAGGGCAGAAGGTGCTGCTGCCGGACAACGCTCCCGGCGAGCCGGTTTCGGGCTACACCGTCTATCTGGACGGCGGTTCCCCTACCACCGCCAATCCCTACACCTACAGCGGCGTCTCTCCCGGCAGCCACACCGTCGCGGTCACCACGGGGGGGTATCTGGTCCAATCCACCCTCTGCTACAACCGAACCGACTGCCACACCCTCGCCTGCGTCCACAACGAGCCCAGCTGTCCGGTGGCAGGGGCGGGAGCCACCGGCTCCTCCCGGACGGTTAACGTTCCTTCGGGAGGGTACGCGGACCTCTGGTGGCACTTCACCAAGGTCGATCCCTGGCTGAAAGTCCTAAACGGGGGCATTCACGCTAACCACCTGGTCTCCCTGCGGACCGCGCCGGCCGGCCAATTCAACGCCCGCTGGCTGATCAGCGCCCGGGGATCCGTGACGGGAACTTCCCAGGAGAACTGGATTGCCCAATTTTACCCGGAGCG
>CAZEID010000015.1:0-4777 GCA_964512075.1 uncultured Candidatus Saccharibacteria bacterium
AGTTCCGTGGACTTTTGGTAAAAGAGGCCGAGAACGTACTTCATTACCCCCACCCCGTAGAAGAAGCCCCCTAAGAAGAGGGCGATTGCCAAAGGCGCCAACGTCATCATAAACCGGTACTCCCGCCGGCTAAGGGCGGGATCGAAAGTTCTCCGGCTGAAGTGATATTCACCGTGGATCCCCGCGCCATTAACCTTTTTGGGGCAGTCCTGCCAGGGTGGTTGGTCTACGGCCTGTTGTTCGGAATCGTTCTCTTCCTACTCCTCCTACTAATCCACTACGTCCGGAAGTCCCGAGGCTTTGACCGGCACGTTCGACAAGACCTCAAGGTTATCGAAGGCGAGGTAGAAAAAGAGGTTGGAGTAGCGGAACACGAACTCGAAAGAGCAGTCGATGGGGTTTTGAGAGAGGGCAACTTGGCCGAAATTGAGAAGATGCGGCAAGAACTCGAGAAAAGAATCGAAGAAGCGGAAGAGGACACCCGCCGGCATCTCGAAGAACAGCTCGATAAGATTCGGGCCCACCACGGAGGTAGGAAGATCCGACTGAACCGCTGGCCCATCATCATCCCTTGGCGAAGAAAGAAAAAGAAAAAAGAGCCGAAAGAAGGTAACCCCTAAAGAGCGCCGATTAATTCCGTGAGCAGATTTGCATAGTGTCTTACTTGCGGAACAACTACGGGGTAATTAAGGCGGGAGGGTCCCAGAACCGCCACTACCCCACCCCGCTGCTCGTTACCATAATGGGAAAAGATCAGTCCTACCGGCTCCAAGTTTGCCAACCCTAATTCCCGCCCAATCAAAACCGTAACGGTTTTGGGATCCGAAGCTCGGGAGAAGAGATCATGCATCAAATCAAAGCTATCCAACAGATTTAAAGTAGCCCGCGTCACATTAATGTCGAAGAACTCGGGGTGTTCCAAAATGTTTTTAGTCCCGGCATGAAAGACCGTTCCTTCGTGGGTAGTCACAATCCCGATGTAGCCGGTCCCCTCGGCCAAAGCGACCGCTGCCTCCCGGAGCATTCGCGCCAAATTCTGGCGGTGCTGGAAGAGGCGCTGCTTGATCGCCACTTCCTGCAAAACCGGCAGAGGCTGTTCCTGCATCAGGGAGGTGAGATAGTAGCGAAGACCTAACTCCGAGGGACGGCGCCCGGCCGAAGAGTGCTCCTTCTCAATGAAGCCCTCGCGATGCAGGATCGCCATTTCGTTCCGGACCGTCGCGGGAGAAAAAGGAAACTGGCGCTTGGCGGTGAGTTCCTCTGAACCGACCGGTTTGGCACCGACGATAAACTCTTCAATAATCGCTCTAAGAATTTGAATTTGCCGCTCTGTCAATTGGACCACGCTGCTAGCATTTTACACAAAAGACTGCCAAAAGGCAATCTAAACCAAAAAAGCGGCGGGAGGAACTTCTACTTTTCCAAACTTCGCCAAGCGGGCCTTACCCTTCCTTTGCTCTTCCAATTTTTTCATTTTCCGCTCGACGTGCCCACCCGAAAGCCTGGCGAGAACGTTCTTGCGCAAGGCGGGCACATCCTCGCGAGCCAGAATCCTCCCCCCGGCTCTGGCTTGAATTGCGTAAGCGAACAGCTGGTGGGGCAGAATTTCCTTCAGTTTTTTAAGCTTTTCCCGCCCCCACCGCTCGGCTTCCTCCCGGAGGACGATCTCCGCTAACCCCTCGATCGGTTCGTTATGAACCAGAACCTCTAACTTCACGAGATCGGCCGGACGGTAGTCCAAAAATTCCCAGGACAAGGAGGCGTAACCTCGCGAAGCGCTTTTTAAGGCATCGTAGAACCCGCGGACGAACTCCAAAAGTGGCATTTCCGCCCCAACTTTCAGCCGATGGCCAAACTCCACCGTTTCTCCTACCTTTCCCCTCCGGCTAACAATCAAGCGAATTACACCCGAAAGGTGTATAGAAGGGGTGAGGATTGTCAGCTTTATCCACGGCTCCTCTTCCAGACCGCGGAAGGCAACTGTAGGTTTAGTGACCGTCAACTCCAAACCGAACTCCCGCTCTAACCGCTCTTTGACAATCTCCAAATGGAAGGTTCCTAGGAATCCAATTCGGAAGCCCCTCCCAAAAGCCGGGGAAGAGGTTTCCTCAACCGAAATTGCGGGTTCCTCCATCCGGAGAGTCTGAAGCGCCTTCCGAAATTCTTCAAAATTGAGATTTTTGGAGAAAAAGGAGGCGAAAACGAACGATTGCGGCGGCTGATACCCCGACAGGGGTTCAACCCCTATGGGGAGGTCGTTCGAAACGACGGTATCGCCAACTTGCACCAGCTGAGGGTCCCGAAGACCAGTGGCGAGATAACCAACTTCGCCGGCCGAAAGACCCTCGGCCGAAGTTCGGCTAGGGGTAAAGTAACCAAGTTCCTTAATTGGAGATTTAACTTTGGTACCGAGAAAGTTAATTGATTGACTGGTTGATTGGTTAAGTTGGCCATCAACAACGCGGACGTAGGCAATCGCTCCGAGGTGGGGATCAAAAGTGGAATCGAAAACCAGTGCCCGAAATGGTTTGGCAAGCTTACCACTTGGTGGCGGAATCCGACTAATGACCGCCCGCAGAACTTCCTCAACCCCTTCGCCCCTTAAAGCGGAAATCCGTAAAATCTCCCCCGCAATCCCCAGTTCCCGCAGCTCTTTCTCTGTTTCCGCCACCTGCGCCAAAGGTGCATCAATTTTGTTAATAACACCAATAACCTCCAATCCTAGCTCGCGGGCTTTTTCCAAGTGCGAGAGCGTCTGGGCCTGGACCCCCTGGGTTGCATCTACCAGCAGCAACGCCCCTTCGCAGGCCGCTAACGACCGGGAGACCTCGTAGGAAAAGTCGGCGTGGCCGGGAGTATCTATCATATTCAAAATATATTCTGAATCTGAAAATTCGAAATCCGAAGCACGAAATCCTAAACTGGTTGGAATATTGGAATTTTGATTCTGGGATTTGTTTCGAATTTCGGATTTAGGATTTAGGATTTTAGGATGGTAAACCATCCTCACCGCCTTAAGCTTGATCGTCACTCCCCGCTCGGTCTCCAGCTCCATCCGATCAATTCGGGGGGTGGCGGTTTGAGCCGGCGGGAGGATCCCGGTCCTCTCCATCAGCCGATCCGCGAGAGTGGATTTCCCGTGGTCAATGTGGGCGATAATCGCGAAGTTCCTGATCAACTTAGTGCTCATCTTCGGGCGTCGGCACCGGCACCTTCGCCCGCCTTAGGTGGGGCAGCTTCTGCCAAATTTGGGGGAACAATTTCAATTCTTCCACCCCCAGGAACCGGCAGATCAAAAGGTACACGAAAAGCCCCAGAACGCTGACGAAGACCGTTAAGATAATCAGATTAACTGTATAGCGAGTGTCCAACACAAAGAGATTCCAAGTTTCCGGCAAAGTAAGGGAACCCAGAAATGAAAGGCGCTTGTCCCAGGCCGAGCGGTCAAACACCTTAAGAACCACATACATCACGAAGCCTGCGATTAAGGCCGCAGTTCCCACCTTTGCCGCCGGAGCCAGAAAATCTCGGAGGAGAAAACCTTGTCGCCGCGTCAACAACAACGCCAAAACAGCGGCCTGGAACAAGGCGGAGATGGCGAAAGACAGCGCCAATCCCCAAACTGGAAGTCTTAACCCCAAAACCAGGCCCGCCGAAAGAGCAATGTTCAATAAGGCCGCAGCTATCCCGACGGTCACGGGCGTCCAAGTATCCTGGAGAGAATAAAAAGCTCGCACGAAATAAATCGTCAGCGCTTGCCCAATAATTCCAACGGCGAAAAACGAAAGAGCGTAACCGGTTAAAACGGTGGAGGACCAAGTGAACCGCGCGGCGCCAAAAGCCAGCCGAACCAGCGGGATTCGGAGAATTGCGAAAGCCACCGCCACCGGAAGGGTAAGGAAAAGGATTTGGCGAAAGGTAGCAAAAAAAACCTTCTGAAACTCCCCCTTTCGCCGGCGCCGATAAGCCAAGGCCGGAAGCGCAGCGTCGGCCAAAGAAAGGCCGAAAAGTGAGACCGGAATCATTTCCAGGTGGGAAGCAAAAGTCAGGTAACCGTAGGAAGCAGTACTTATCAGCGAAGCAAAAAATAGATCCGAAGCCTTTAGGACTTGTAAAAAGATCAGTTCCAGTACCCGAGGAGCGGCGAGCCGGAAAACTCTCTGTACTCCAGGATGGGAATAATCTAAGGACGGAGCGGGCCGGAAACCCAGGCGAACGGCCAAAGGGACCTGAACAATAAAATGGAGCGCGGCCCCGAGAACTGCTCCCCAAGCCGGCGCGGAAATACCCAGCGGACGAGAAAGCAAAACTATCCCGGCGATAATGGTCAAGTTATAAAAAATCGGCGCCAACGCCGGGACAAGGAACCGCTGGTAAGATTTTAGGATCCCAGTCAGAAAGAAAGAGAGAATAAAAAACCCCTGTGCGAACAGGAGAGTGCGCGTCAGCTGGGCCATTAAATTAATCTCTTCCGGCGAGAACCCCGGAGCCAGGATCGCGGAGAGCGGCCGCGCGTAAGCAAAGATTAGCGCCGCCATCCCGGCGAACGCCAAAAGAGAGGTGGTCATTAAAGTCCCGGTAATCTTCCAGGCCGTCTGCTCCTTACGCCGCGAGATGTAAGAGATAAAAGTCGGAATAAAGGCGGAGGAAAGCGCGCCGAGAATCAAGATCTCGAAAAGGGTATCCGGCAAGCGGAAGGCCGCAAAATAAAGAGTAATCTCCTCACTCCCGAAGTAGTGGGCTAGCACCCGGTCCCGGACCAGCCCCAGTACCCGGG
>CAZEID010000016.1:0-10446 GCA_964512075.1 uncultured Candidatus Saccharibacteria bacterium
GGTTTAGCGCGACCAAAGCGCCGTTAGAAACTCGCCAAATCTTATCCTTACTAATTTCGTCAGTCACAATCTTCTGAAACTTGGTTTGCCAACTTAGATCGAGGGTAGTCGTCACCTTCAGTCCCCCCGTCTCCACGAAAGCTTCCCCGTAGCGATCCGCGAGAAGTTCTCGCACGTACATAACAAAATGGGGTGCTCGAATCTGAGAACCTTCCGGCTTGTACTTCAAAGCAAAGTTTTTCGCCTCTTCTTCCTGCTCCCGCGTAATGTAGTTGTCTTCCCGCATTCGGCGTAAAACCTCACCTTGCCGCCACTTGGCTAGCTCTGGATTACGAAAAGGAGAATAACGAGAGGGAGCTTGCGGTAAACCAGCGAGAAGTGCCGCTTCGGCCAAGTTCAAGTCGGAAGCGTTCTTGCCAAAATAGTTCTCCGCTGCCGCTTGAATTCCAATTGCCTGCCCCCCGTAGGGGGTCTCATTCAAGTACATCTGTAAGATTTCGTCTTTACTGTAACGGGCTTCAATTTGAAGGGCCAAGACAAACTCCTTAATTTTCCGCACAATAGTTCTTTCTCGGGTCAGCAAAGTATTCTTAACCAACTGCTGCGTGATCGAGGACCCCCCTTGGATATCTCTTTTGATAATCGTCCGGTAGATCCCGCGAATGATTCCAAAGGGGTCAAAACCGCGGTGGGTGTAGAAATGCTTGTCCTCAATTGCAATGGTAGCTTGACGCATTACTTCGGCTACTTGGTCCAGAGTGACCAAGGTCCGATTCTCATCTCCGTAAATGTCGTAGAGAAGGTTTCCCTGCCGGTCGTAAATCTTAGTGGAGAGGGAGACCTTCCGATTGACTAGTCGATCGGGGGAAGGCAAGTCCTTGGAGAAGTAAACCATTAACGACCCCAGAGCTATCGACGAAAAAATTACCAAAAGCAAAACCACGGTTGCCCCCACACTGAGCCAGTAGATCGGACCCCGGCGGGTTCGCTTCCTCAAATCCTGAAGGCCTGGGAGCTTGGTAATCAAATTGAAGACAATGCCGAAAACTTTGGAGAAAACTGCCTTTATTATGACTAGCAAAGCCTTAAAGACAATGCGAAGGGGAAGGAGCATTTTCGCCAGTAGCCCATTAGAACTTCCTCGCCAAGAAGGGGAGCCCGTTGGCAGGTACTTTCTTGATCGCACGGGAGAATTTTACCATTCTCGGCAGAGAATGGCTAGCGATTTTGGAAAGATCGCGTCCCATTCTCGGCAGAGAATGGCTAGCGATTTCGAAGAAAACGTACCCCATAGGTCTGCTAAAATTTGATAAATTTATCCTATGACCACCGAGGAAGTTCTGAGCCGTTGGGTCGATACGGTTTATCCCAGCAAGGAAGCTTTAAAACAAGAGTTAGAAAAACGAAAGTTAAAAATTTACTTAGGAGCCGACCCGACCGGTCCGGAGTTGCACCTCGGACATTCAACTAACTTGCTGCTTCTTCGCCATTTTCAGCGGTTGGGACACCAAATCATCTTTTTGGTCGGAGATGCGACGGCCCTAATTGGAGACCCCAGCGGAAGGGAAACCGCCCGCCGACCTCTCACCCGAGAGGAAGTTCGGCGAAACGCCCGAACTTACCAGCGCCAAGTCGGAAAAATCCTCCGCTTTGGCTGGGGAGGCGCGCGACTTGAGTTCAACAGCCGCTGGTGGGGGAGAATGGGTTTCTTGGAGGGGTTAAAGCTCTCCTACTTCACCACAGTCAACCAACTAATCGAGCGGGATATGTTCCAAAAACGTTTAAAGAAAGGCGGTTCCATCTCGCCCGCCGAGCTACTGTACCCCTTTATGCAGGGCTACGATTCGGTCATTATGGGGGTAGACGCCGAGGTCGGCGGAACCGACCAAACTTTTAATATGCTGATGGGAAGGGAGCTGGCAAAGAAGATTCGGGGAAAAGAGAAATTCGTAATCACGACTAAGCTCTTGGAGAACCCTAAGACTGGCCAAAAGCTTATGAATAAAAGCACTGGAAGCTATATCCCCATTACTCTCCCGGCGCGAGAGATGTTCGGGTCCGTGATGGCTTTGCCGGACGAGGCCGTAATCCCCTGTTTCGAGCTTTGCACCGAGGTTTCCTCAAAGGCACTGGACCAATTCCGAAGAGATATGTTGCGTCACCCGGCCGAGGTAAAGAAAAGCTTGGCTTTCGAAATCACCCGGATATACCACGGAAGCAAAGCAGCCATTCAGGCCTTCAACGAGTTTGAGACCGTCTTTTCCAAAGGCGGGGCTCCAACGGACCTTCCAACTTGGAGGTTGGCTGGCAAGGAAGTCGTTCTCGCGGATCTTCTCACCAAAAAGAAGATCATTTCGAGCCGCTCCGAAGTTCGCCGTCTTCTCGCTCAAGGAGCAATCCGCCTAAACAATCAAAAGCTAACTGCCGACAAGTTAGTTTTAAGAAAGGGAATTCTGAAGATCGGCCGGAGAATTTTTGTCAAAATTGAATGAGATTCTTCCAACGTCATCAAAAGTTTTGGACGATTGTGGTTGTCGTTGCCTCGGTTAGCTTAGTGCTTTCCTCTTTCCTGCCGTTTGTTCTGCGGTGATGACCCTAGCCGACCCGATCGAGAAGCTTCCTTACATTGGGAGGGTGTATGCTCGGCGGCTCCGACGACTCCAGATTAAGACCGTTCGAGATTTGCTTTATCATTTCCCATTTCGCTACCGAGATTTCTCCACTCCTCGCAGAATTCGAGATCTTAGAGAGGAGGAAAATGTTTCGATTCGGGGAAGAATTGTTCGCGTTACTGACGTTCGGTCCAAAAGGGGGAAGCTTCTCACTAAGGCCGCGATTGCGGACGAGAGTGGAGCCATCGAAGCTTTATGGTTCAACCAACCCTATTTATCCCGAACTTTTAAGGAGGGGGTGGAGATTAGTTTGGCGGGAAAGGTTGAGAATTTCGGCGGGAAGCTTACTTTAGTCAGTCCCGAGTTTGAATTGGTGAAAGGGGACAGGATTCAAATCCACACCCAGGGGTTAGTTCCAATCTACCCGGAGACGGAGCAGGTAACCTCCAAGTGGCTGAGAAGTCGCATTCGAAGCCTCCTCGCCAGTCCGGTAGAGGTTCCGGAGTTTTTGCCGAAAGACCTCCTCCAGCAGGAAAACCTTCCCGAGCGCCGCGCGGCCTTACGGATGTTCCATTTTCCGACCTCTCTCCAGGAAGCTGAGAAAGCTCGCCGGAGATTTTCCTTCGAGGAACTGTTTCTTTTTAATCTGCGCGCTTTGCGCCAACGATACTATTGGGAAAGTCACAGGTCCGCCCGGAGAATTGAGGCTCAAAAACACCGAAGCGAACTGGAGCGATTCATCCGAAGTTTTCCCTTCCGCCTTACTAACGCTCAACAGAGGGCCACTCGCGAAATTTTAGCGGATTTAGCCAAAGACAGGCCAATGAACCGTTTGCTTGAGGGGGACGTGGGGTCGGGAAAAACTGCCGTTGCGGCCGTGGCAGTTTATCTCACTTTTCTTTCCGGAGCAAAAACTGTCTTCATGGCCCCCACCGAAATTCTCGTTGACCAGCACTTCCAAACTCTTAAGGAGTTCCTCGAACCCTTCGGTGTCAAAATTGCGCTCCACACCGGAGCAACCAAACCGGCGGAAGGAGAGGATTTTGACCTTTGGATCGGGACTCACGCCCTCTTCTACCGGAGAGGCAACTTCGAAAACGTAGGGTTGGTAGTGATCGATGAACAGCATCGGTTTGGCGTGGAACAGCGAGCTAAGTTACTAGAAGTAGCTAAGGGAAAAACGGTTCCCCATCTCTTGACGTTGACGGCAACGCCCATTCCGCGAACCCTCGCCTTAACAGTTTATGGCGATTTAGACCTTTCAATCTTGAACGAGTCGCCGCCAGGGAGAAAGCCCCCTAAAACCTTCGTCGTCCCGGCGCGTAAACGCGCCGCGGGCTACCAGTGGGTCTACCGCCGAGTACAAGCCGGAGAACAAGCTTTTATAGTCTGCCCGCTAATTGAAGAGTCCTCGGTAGAAACTCTCCAGCAGGTGAAATCGGCGGTGGCGGAGTACGAAAAGATCCGAAAGCAGATGCCGGGAGTGACCGTCGGTCTCCTCCACGGGCGGCTTCCCGCCAGGGAGAAATCCAAAATAATGGAAAGGTTCCAGTCGGGCGAAATCGCGGTACTGGTGTCTACCCCTGTAGTGGAGGTGGGTATCGACGTTCCAAATGCCACGATTATGATTATTGAAGCCGCGGAAAGATTTGGGTTGGCTTCTCTTCACCAATTGCGCGGTCGGATTGGGCGAGGAACCAAAGAATCCTTCTGCTTCCTTTTTACCTCTGAGTCGAGTGAATCCCTGACCCCACCGGCTTTGGAAGGGAGCCCTTCCTGGAGGCGCCTTAAATATCTCGAACGGGTTAAGAACGGCTTCGATTTAGCCGAGATTGATCTCAAGCTTCGCGGCCCCGGAGAAATTTACGGGGTAAAACAGCACGGCTTGACAGAACTTAAGATCGCCGATCTAACTGATGCGGCCCTGCTAAAAGTCTCGCGGGATGCCGCTCAAAAAATAATTACGCCGGACCCCACTTTAGCATCGCACCCCTCCCTAAAGGAGGAGTTAGACCGATTTTCGGCAACATTAGTGGAACCGAATTGATAAACTTAAATAATGCGAATTACGGGAGGAAAGATTAAAGGACATCGTCTTCGCATTCCCCAGGTTCGGGACATTCGTCCAACCCAAGAAGCGGTCCGGTTGGCAATTTTTAATATTTTAGGGGACTTAGTTAAAGACCGAAAAACCTTGGACATTTACGCCGGTTCCGGCTCTCTCGGGATTGAAGCCTTGTCGCGCGGAGCAAAAGAGGCCGTTTTCATTGAATCCAATCAACAAGCCTGTCGAGTTATCCGCAAAAACTTAGAGGACGCTCGGATCAGTCCTAAAGGAAAGGTAATCTGCCGGGATGTTAAACAATCCCTGTTAGAACTCCCTCAAAACGATTTTGAGTTAGTTTTCCTGGATCCTCCTTACGCAACTGGAAAAATTGATTTTGTCTTCGAATCGCTCGTTCCGCACCTCAAGCGCGGAGCAATCATTGTCTATGAGCACTCCAAGCTGACGGAGCCTCCAACCATTAAAGGGCTACGCATTTTCGACCGGCGCATTTATGGCTCAACTAAAGTATCGTTCCTAACCAAGGAATAGGCCTTGCGAATCGACAGCTGATCATTGATAATATACTAACAATGCCGCCACTTCCGAAACGGAAATTATCCCACGGCCGAAAGCGCCGCCGATACTTCCATAAGCGCGCTCAAGCCCCCGCCCTAGTCCGTTGCTCCCATTGTGGAGCCTCCCGGTTACCTCACCGAGCTTGCCCAGAATGCGGGAAATACTAAGGCAAGTTTCTAACTAGCAGACGATGAACTCGGAACTAAAAATTAATTTTGATTCTCGGCACGAAGCGCGGCGGGTTGCCCTTGCAACCCTCTTTGAACGAACTTTCCACTCCATTAATTTCACCGAGAGTATTGGTCAAGTTCAGGAGATCCTGACCGACAGAAAAATTGACCGGGAGCTCTTGGAAACCCTTATTCAGGGGGTTACCAACCGCACCGAACAAATTGACCAAATCATTCGGGAAGTCGCTCCAACTTGGCCGACGGACCAAATCAACAAAATTGACCTGATCGCCCTTCGAATCGCAATCTACGAACTACTTTTTGCCAAGGAAGATCTTCCGGAGGAAAGACAAGTTCCACCCAAAGTGGCAATCGACGAAGCAATCGAGCTCGCCAAAGAGTTCGGCGGAGCGTCCTCGGGTCCTTTCGTGAACGGCGTTCTCGGCACGGTTGTCGAAAGATATCTCGAAGGGAAAGAACCCCCGCCCAAAGATGAGAATGTGGAAGAATGACCCCGAGAAAAAAATTGAAAAAATCCTTCAATTGCGCTTCAAGAACCCCGATTTGCTCGAAAATGCCTTTGTCCATCGATCCTATTTAAACGAGGATCCGGATTTTCCCTTCCCCTCCAACGAGCGGTTAGAATTCCTCGGAGATGCCGTGCTGGAGCAAATTGTGTCGAACTTTCTCTACCACCGGTTTCCGGCTCTCTCGGAGGGAGAGTTAACGGCCTTGCGGGCGGCTTTGGTCCGAACCGAATCCCTTGCCGAAGAAGCTCGGCGCTTGGGTCTGGGAAAAAAACTTCTCCTCTCCAAAGGAGAGGAAGCCGGGGGCGGCCGAAATAATCCCTACCTCCTTGCGAATACCTTCGAAGCCGTGGTGGGAGCCCTTTATCTGGACCAAGGACCAAAAGCCACGGAGAAATTTGTCACCCGAGAGCTGCTCTACAAAGCCGAAGAGCTGCTCCAAATGGGAATCAAGGACCCCAAAAGTCGCCTCCAAGAGATTACCCAGGCCCGCTTTGGGGTAACCCCGACTTATCGAATCTTAAAAGAATGGGGGCCGGCGCACGACCATCGCTTCCGGTCGGGGGCCTATCTTAAGAACAAACTAATCGGAGAGGGGGAAGGGAAAAGCAAGAAGGAGGCGGAGGAGAAGGCCGCGCGGGCCGCTCTCCAGCGACTGGAGGAAAAATAATCATGGTAGTCTCAATCATTACTCTTTTTCCCGCCGTTTTCCAACCGGTTCTGGCCTCTTCAATTCTCGCCAAAGCTCGAAAGCAAGGGAAACTGAAGGTGAATTTGGTTAATCTTCGAGATTTCGGCTTAGGCCAATACCAGCAGGTGGACGATCGCGTTTACGGTGGGGGAGTGGGGATGATTCTGCGAGTTGATGTAATTGCTGCCGCCATTAAAAAATCGAAAATTCCCAAACTGAAATCCAAAGTTATTTTGCTGGATCCGCAAGGTAAAAAGTTTGACCAAAAAATTGCCCGGCGGCTATCGAAAGAAAAACACTTGATTTTGGTCTGCGGAAAATACGAGGGGGTAGACGAGCGTGTTCGAAAGCTGGTAGACGAGGAAATCTCCATTGGCGACTATGTTCTTTCTGGAGGAGAAATCGCCGCAATGGTCGTTCTGGATACCGTCGCCCGCCTGCTTCCCGGCGTTTTAGAAAAGGAGGCAACAGAGATGGAATCATTCGGCCATCAAAATCTGCTTGAGTCCCCCCAATACACGCGGCCTCAGGAGTTCGAAGGAATGAAAGTTCCAAAGATTCTTCTATCCGGAGACCATCAAAAAATCGCCGAATGGCGACTTCGAGAAGCCCAAAAAAAGACCCGGCAGCGCCGACCGGACTTGGGCTAAGTCTTCCCCCCTTTCTCTACAAGTTCTACGAAAACCCGCTCTCCCGCCTTTGCGGCGGCAGTCTTAACCAAAGAGCGGATCGCCGTAATCGTTCGCCCTTGCTTACCGATCACCAAACCCATGTCCTCTGGAGCCACGGAAAAGGAAAGGTGAATAGTTCCATCCTCTTCGGTCGTCTCCTTGATGTCAATCTTTTTGGGATTGGAAACGACCTTCTTGACCAAGTACTCCAGCAATTCTCTAAGCATTCGCTTCCTCCTTAGGCGCTGCCTCTACTGGCGGGACTTCGGTAGGAGCCTCCCCAGTCGCGGCCGGTTCCGTTGCCGACTTTTCTAGTGAGGGAACGGCTGATTCCAGCGTTTCCACCTCTTTCTTAGGAGCGTAAGCTTTAAACTCATACTTTCCCTTCAGCAAAGCTGAAATCGCGGAGGTGAGGCGAGCACCAGATTTCCGCCAATATTCTAACCGCGCCTTTTCGACTTGAAAGCGGGGCGGTTGGGAGTAGGGGTAGTAATAGCCCAAGTTTTCAATTATCCGCTTTCCGGAGCTCACAATCACGCGAAAGGAAGGCTGGTTTTTCTTACCTATCCGGGACAGTTTAATGGTCAACATCGCAAGATAGTTTACCACAGAGAAAACTTAACTGCTCCCTAGGGGCGGCTAATAGACTTTGAAGGACTCTAGAAGTTGGAGGTTACGGAGATAGCCCGAATCCGAAAGGGAGAACGTGATCGGCGTATCCGGATTAAGGGTTGGGACTTGAGTGTAGTAGGAAACCAGTGTAGACTGGGCCGCGAGGGAAGTAATTCCCGTTTCTACATTCACATTAGAGCTGTACCGAAGAGATTCCAAATCAACCAACCGGGAAGTGCTTTCCAGTGCAGTTATCAAGCAGGTCAGCTGGGCGAAGGAACTCTCGCCGGCGTACTGGAGACGGACCTCCCGAACTGGGCCTCCCGATTGTTCCGTTTCCCCGCCGAATTGGAGCGTCGTTACTCCCACCCCGCAAGAATCGGATATTTTCTGAACCTGGGTTAACAACTCAGGAATTTGACTCTCACTAGCCACAGCCTGATCAAACACAGCAAAGCTTTTTTCGATCGCATCCGCTTGGTCCGCGAAGTCCAGAAGTTGAGTATTCTTTTTGTCGAGGGCTACAATCCGATCCTTTTCATTTCCAATCTGCTGTTGAAGATCCCGAATCTTTCCCCAACTTGGAAACGCCACCAACGCCAAAAGGAGAACCCCTAAGAGAACAAATAAGACGGGAGTACCGTAGACTCTTACTTCCGGCCGGTTGAGAAAAGACGCTTTTGCCATTAGGGCTTTTCCTCCTCTGCCAAAGGCCGCTTCAGGCCGTTTCGCCCGGTGGTCGCCTCAATCACATACTCCGCAGTCCCTTTAGAAGCGTTCAAATTCACCGAGGTAAGGGCCGCCTTTTCGAACAATTTTCCTCCCCGACTAGGGTCAGTAAGGTTTTGCAAAAAGGCTGCAAGACTCACGTAGCTTGTAGTTTCTCCGATAATCGTTACTAGAGTTTTATCTTTCTCTATGGTCGTACCACTAACCTTTAAACTGGCCGGCCGACTGGCCTCAATTGCCGCCAAGGCAGTGGAGAAGTAGTCCCGTTGGGAGAGAATCCTCGTTACCGCGGCCGATTTATTAGCGAGCCCTAAAATTTTCTTTTCCAGGTCCGCGAATTGCGCAATTTGGGCCACTTTCTGCGCCGATTCCTGCTTCAAACCGCTTAGCTTAGTAGAAAGATTCCAACTAAAAGCAAAAAGTGTACCGGAGATTAAAATTGCAAAGATAAAAAACCCCCATCCACCCCACCGCAGCCGGCGAAGGAAAACCTCTTTCTTTCGCGCGGTTTCTACTTCCTTGGGGATCAATTCAATTGTGCTTTTCTCAGCCATCAAAACTCCTTTAACGCGAGTCCCGCGGCGACCGCGAACGAGGGAGCAATCTCCTCCAGCGGTTCTCGGGGGAAATTGGTCGGAATCGCAATCGTCTCCCAAGGATTACCGCGGGCCACTTCCAACCCCAAAGAATCCGCCAAGTAAACCAACACGCCCGGGAGGTTTGCCGTCCCTCCTACCAAAATCAGCCGCTCCAGCGGTCGCGGGCTCCGGGAAGAAAAGAAGACCTGCGTCCGCTTCAGTTCTTCTACGATAATATCAAAAACTGGCTTAATTGCGCCCATTACTTTTCCTTCCAGTTTTTCTTCCAAACCATAAGTGCGGATGTATTCCGCCGCTTGGCCGGGAGCCAAGTTAAAGGATTGACTTAGCGCCCGCTCGAGCGCCTGACCTCCCGTTGCAATCGAACGGGTAAATCGAAGGGCTCCGCCGGAGAAAACCGCAATATCGGTGGTTGAAGCTCCAATCGAGGCCACCATCACCGCACTTTTAGATTCACCAATAATCGAGCGGGCGATTGCAATCGTCTCAGTTTCTAACGAAATCAGGTTCAAACCAGCATCCCGAAGAACCTGAAGATATTTATTAGTGAGTGCCTTCGGTACCGCTACCAGCAAAACGTCCACCTTCCCCGGTTCCAATTCCGAAGGACCAAGAATCTCGTGGTCGAAGGAAACTTGATCCAACGGCATTGGAACGTACTGTTGTGCCTCATTCTGGACTGTGGAAGTAATTTCGGCTTCTCCCATCTGGGGGAGGGAGATTACCCGGGCAAAAACCTGCGACTCTGGAACGGAGGCCACGACATCCGAAGTTCTGAAGCGTCCTTCGGCGAAGAAACTCCGCAGAGAGTCCGCGAGCCGCTTCAAGTCTGCGGCATCCTCTGAAGCCATCGAAACTCCAGGAGATGCCATCTGGTGATAGGAGAGCAGAGTCCGATTCTTAACTTGAACCCCTTTGATCGTGGAAGTTCCGATATCCAAACCGACAAAATCCGCCATACGACTCTACAATACAGAAAATAAACTGCTCGAAACAAGATGGAATTCCGAGCGACGCCGGTGATAGAAGATTTAATCACCAGTTAGCAGAAGGAAACTGAAATCTAGAACCCGGCCGGAACCTCCCGCCAGAAGAATTTCGGCCGGCCGAGGAGAGATTTTAGGAGGACGTAATATTTGCCGATCAGCTCGACCGCTTCGGCCGGGGTAGACTGGTTGTCGGCCCCGCTAAGGTTGCGCTGGAGGGAGAGGG
>CAZEID010000017.1:0-2725 GCA_964512075.1 uncultured Candidatus Saccharibacteria bacterium
TATTCTCTCGGGAGATGACGAGACCCCTACCAGAAACGGCTCCTATCAAGTCGAGAGAAAAGCCAGAAATTACTTTTCTCGGCGCTATCGGGTGCCGATGCCCTACTCTCTTTTCTTCGACGGAGGAAGGGCTATTCACGAAGGGTGGGTGCCTAAAAAATTGAAAGACCGACAGGAGAAATGGGCAACCCACGGTTGCGTCCATGTGGAAATGCCCATTGCCCAAAAATTATTTCAATGGGCAGAGGAGAAGAAAACGAAAATAATTATTCGGGGAGAGCGCTAGTTGACTATTTTTTTCTCCTCTGTGCTGCCCCCAAAATTTTTCCTAAAACTTTTTAAGCAAAGAAAAGCGAGTGAACCAAACTCGCTTTTTTATTTTGTTTGAGATTTGATATTCAAAGCTGGATTATCACTGAATTTACATTTTAGCAATTTTAGAAAATTAGTAGCTCAAAAAGTCATACATAATAAACAATACTTTTCCAAATTTTACTATTTTAGTTATTTGGCAATCCGCCCCAAAATAAAAAGAGCCTCCCGCCAGAAGCTCTTTTATTCCTCCTTTCGAGCTTAAAAATTTGGCGTGAGGCTAGATGACCGGCCGGGCCGGCCGAAGGTTTACTTTTTACGGTGGTAAACGAACTTACAGCCACCAGGGTGGCTGGAGTCCGTTACGAGCCCGGGAGCCCGGGTTTGCGGTGTGATCATATGAAACCACACCGCGCCGGCTTTATCCATCCATTGGAAGTTAAAGCCAGCGCCGTCTTCCAGCCTGAAGCTGGAGACGGGACCCAGGTCCCGGGGCGGTATGCCCCGGACATCGTCATACGCCTGCACGTTGTACAGGCGTCCCTCCGGAAGTGGAGGGATAGTGACGTTGCCGTCGGCATCACAGCTGGGTTGGACGCCGGCATATTTAGCCGCCGCCAACCCCGCCGTCGGCAGGGCCACGGCCGCGATGGCGGCCAGAATCAAAACAAAAAAAACTTTCTTTGTCATGACACTTTCCTCCTCCCCCGCTTCGTTGAGCGGGGATTTTTTTATTTTTTTAAAAAAATTTTCAAGTACCAGCTTGGGTTACCTTCCTGCTTGGCGGGATAGGCTCCCAGCTGAGACTCTTTTTTACATAACTTTCGGCAACTGGCACTCCTGCCAGTCGGGGACGAAGGAGTCCGGACTGGCTGGTGCCGGCTTTTTGGGCGGCGATTTTTTCTTCAGCTTTTTTCTCACCGCCTTTTTATATTTTTTCACCTTCGCCTTTTTCTCCACACGCTCAGGCGCGGGAGAAAGAGACAAAGGTTTAATTTCCTTTAATGTAGGCGGGACTGGAACCACCGAAGCCGTCGCGGGAGCCACTTTCGGGATATACGGATCCCAGGGGACATCGTAAATCCCGAATTCAGCCCGGAGCTCGCAGAGCTTCATCACCACCCGGTAGGGATCCACCCAACCAGTGTGGTATGTACCCCGCTTGAAAGGGAAGTAGCTAAACCGATAGCCAATCCCGTCCAGCACTTCCGCTTGAACTCCCAGGCCGCCCCCTTTGGGCTCATTGCCGGTCCGCGAAAAGAAATGTAAAAACTGCGGACCGACTGAAATCTTGGCTGTATCGTAGGGAGAACGATACAGCACTGGGAACAGCCAAGCCAAGAGAAAATCGTTGGTCTTGGCTAGAGTTCCCATTTTCGCCCCTGAAAGCAAGGATCCATACTTTCCGTCCTTGCCCAAGGGAATCCCCCGCTCCCAGAGTTCCGTCTGCCACTCAAATACCCACGGGTGGCGACGGTCGCTGTGGGAACGACCCTTATCCAGCTGGTCGTAGCCCCACCAGAGGGCGAAGCGGCTGTCTGAGCCACCCCACCGATGGCGGGCGACCAACTCGGCCGAGCCGCCGATTCCCAAGAAATGACCGCGACCGCGGTAACCCGCGTCGGTCCGGTATTTCCAGAAATCGGCTTTGTGGGCCGGTCCACAGTGGAGCGTCGCATTCGGCGCAATCTCCCCTCCAAACAAATGGAGGTAAGAATTGCTGAACGCGTACTCCGTCCCGAGCTGGGGACTCCGGAAGACGCCGCCGCCGGAGGGCCACTCCACCCGTTTGGGCTCCAACCAGAAGCCTATGTAATCATAGGCCTGGCGGTAGCCCGCGGGCAGAGCCGGGCTGATGTGAGCCAAAATGTCCTCAATTCCAGCCGCCTGGTTGGAAGAGGAACTACCGGAGCTCACCACTCCTCCGGCTTGGCCCCGACCAGCTGCTCCCCGTTGAGCGGTCGTCGCTAATTTTCCCCGCGCCAGCTCGCGGCTTGCGAGCGCGCCGCCAGCTTCGTAAAACCGCTGGTCGCGCTCGAAGCGCTCAAGCCCGCCGCCCAGTGTCGAAAGACACGGAATGTTATGGCGGGTGTCAAGAGTCGCGGTGATCGCCGCAACCCCGACATTGAGCGCCGCCCCGATTGGCTGAGGGGGTATTCCGATCGCCAAGCCCCCATTGTTCAAAAACCGCTGATGCCATCGCACCAGCGAGGGCTTGGCGTAGAGCTTCTTAAAAACCGGAACGTCAACCGGTGTGTACCGGATGCCGTCCGGAGAGTTAACTTTTTTCCAGCCGAGCTTTTTGGGAACTTGCTCGGCTTCGGTTGGGCTCACGACCGCGTGCTGGACCTGCTCCAGCGGCGCGCCGTAAGTTTGCGCAACCAGCGCCAGATGCGCTGGATCGCGCTCAATC
>CAZEID010000018.1:0-3070 GCA_964512075.1 uncultured Candidatus Saccharibacteria bacterium
AGTTCCGTGGACTTTTGGTAAAAGAGGCCGAGAACGTACTTCATTACCCCCACCCCGTAGAAGAAGCCCCCTAAGAAGAGGGCGATTGCCAAAGGCGCCAACGTCATCATAAACCGGTACTCCCGCCGGCTAAGGGCGGGACGGAGGAAAGAGAAAACTTGGTAAGCCAGAAGCGGTAATGTGGCAACCAATCCGACCGAAAGGGCCGAGCTGATCGCTAAATTAATGAATTGGAACGGGGAGGTAAAAGCAATGTTGACTCCTTCCAAGCGGAAGAGCCGAAGACTAAAGTCAATTACCCGTTCGTAGTAGACAAATCCTAAGAGAGCCGCGACCAAAAAGAAGACCAAAACCACCTTCAACCTCTTTCGGATTTCCTCCAAAACAGGGTAAAACTTATTGAAAGATTCTTCTAAGTCCACGATTCGTTTGTCTGGGTACGAGCAGGTAGTCTCTTAGCTTACTCCTTCTCGGCAGTCGTTCGCTTAAACTCTTTGACTCCTTCTGCGACACCCTTGATGAACTCCGGAAGCTTGCGCGTCCCGAAGAAAAGCATCACCATCGAGGACAGGATTAATAACTCGGCGATCCCTAGTCTAGGCACTTGGCTGATCACCTCCCCCCGATTTTCCAACTTGCGATTCCTTCTTAGTTGGAGAATTTTCCGGCGAGGATAAGCTGATGGGCTTCTTAAGGTCTTCGACCGCCTTTTGAGACTCCTGACTCAACTTCTCAATTTCCTTCCGAACCTCGCCAACGTCCCGGGCAATCTCGGTCGCCTTCTTCTTGCCAAAGATCGCCACCAAAACGGCAATGATTATAATCAACTCTCCCGCCCCGATGTTTCCAAGCATTCTAAGAGAAGTATATAACAAGTTGAACAGTTGATTAGTTAAATATTTGACTAGTTG
Organism: uncultured Candidatus Saccharibacteria bacterium; assembly: GCA_964512075.1. GTDB lineage: Bacteria > Patescibacteriota > WWE3 > 9FT-COMBO-53-11 > 9FT-COMBO-53-11 > CAZEID01. Next base: position 912 of record CAZEID010000018.1, read on the forward strand.
ATTGGCTGGTTGGATAATCAGAGCCAACGGCGGTCGAAAACTTTAAAAAACTTGAAATTTGGCAGGAAAGCCACCGCTTAATGCTTGAAGTTTATAGAGCTTCCAAGAACTTCCCTAATTTTGAAATGTTAGGTTTAACCTCCCAATTAAGGAGAGCAGCGCTTTCGGTCCCCTTAAATATCGCGGAATCTTCCGGCAGATATCACTATGCCGATGCCGCAAAATTCATATTCAATGCCCGCGGGTCAATTTACGAAGTTATAAGCCAGTTACGCGCTGCACACGATTTGGGTTACTTAAATAAACAGGATTTCGACAGTTTAGACAGTGACTACGAAACTTAAGTTAAAAGGGTCAACCGTTACGCTCGTTATCTATCAGACAGGAAGTTGACTAGTTGAGCGGTTGACTAGTTGCCTAGAAAATAATTTCTTCAAATTAACTAATTAACCATTTAACCAATCGCCCAATTAACCAATTAACTGATTAACCAATTAACTAATTACCTAATTAACCAATCAGCTAATCACCCAATAAGCTATTTCAGCGAAGCGAGGGTCGCTTTTACCTTTGCGTCTTTCAGCGTTTTGCCAGTGGTGCCAGTGCCGGTGTGGGCGGAGATTAGTTCATCCCAAACCCCATCTACGATTGCCTCAATATCGCCGGGAGTAATGGCGCCGGAAGTGTCTTGAAAAGTATCGATGCTGCCGGTGGTGTCGATGCTCCCGGCCGTGTTCTTCGCAATCGTATGGTGCAGACGGATACCGGTCCGGGTGGCGCTAGCATTCACATCAATCCCCCAACCAGTGTTATTAAAGATCAGGTTGTTTTCAAAGATATTGTCGGTAATCCCAGAACCGGTTAGGTCTGCCCCGTCGCCGGCGTTGCCGGAGACGATGCAATTGCGCACTTTAGCGATTGCGGTCGAGGCACCGATGGCAACGCCGTTCCCGGCGCAATCTTCAATCGCGCAGGTGTCGATGGTAGTTCGCGAAGAGCTAGAAATGTTAATCCCGTTGCCGGTTGCACCGCGGACCCAAACATCTTTGATGAGGGCGTTGTCTCCTGTCACCGTAATCCCGTTATCGGTCCCGCTAGTGGAAGTAGTAACGTAAAAGCCCGAGAACTCGACATTATCGGCGGTGATTGCCACAGTGGGATCGCCAGCCGAATTAGGAACAAATTGAAAGGTGTAACCCGGACCCCGCAGCTTAATGTTAGAAGTAGAAATAGTAATCTTCTCGGTCACCTCCGTAACTCCGCCCGCCGTTGCCAAAGCAAAAATAATATTGTCCGGTCGCCCTCCCGCTGCCAGGGTTTGGGCTTTGGCAAAAGTCTTCACCGCCGTTGAGGGCGTGGTTCCATCATTAGCGTCGTTCCCCAGCGTCGGGTCCCAGTACCAAATATCGCCCAAGGAGGCAGGACGCCCTCGCAAGGACTCCACGAGATAAAGGGTAGCGTAATCGGAGGGCGGGGTAGCAATCGTCGCCGAAGAAGACTGGGCGATTGTCACTTGGGTATTCTCCGTCGGATAAATCGGATTATTGTTGTAGACATTAGTAGCGACCAGGTTTCCCCCGCTCACCACGCAAAGGACCACTCCCCCTGCTGGGAACCCTTCTTCGATCACTTCTTCGTCCGTCCGCGCCTCGAAAGCCAGTCGCCAATTGTTGATTAGCTCCAAAGTGATTCCCACCCGCACCCCTCCGCCCAGGTCCTGTTTGCCGGAAGCATTAGCGATTTGCGCAACCTCCAAGTTGGGGTTCTTCTCTTCGAATAGCCGAATCTCGTTAAGCAGGTCTTGGATGGTTAGCTCCCGCTGGGGCTTCGGAACGGTGATTATCTTGGTGGTTTTGTCGAAACTAAGCGCCATATCATTTTGCTTTCTTTGCGTTCTGATGAAGTTCAATAATTCGGATCATCTCTTTTTCCCGCTCAATCTCCAACAGCTCTTTCGTAATCGCATCCTCAAAGATCTTGATATTCTTCTTCCTCTTCTCAATTCCGGCCAGGAGAGCATCCTTCTCATATTGCAGCGCTTCTTCGGGGGTTACTGGTTCCATGGCTTATCTGCCTCCTAAAAACTTGGCGGGGCGGCGGGTGGGGGCACCGCCTCGGGAGGAGACCGGCCTTCCTTGAGCAATTGCCGAAATAACTCC
>CAZEID010000019.1:0-4424 GCA_964512075.1 uncultured Candidatus Saccharibacteria bacterium
GTAAAAATTAATATTCCGGCAGGGGAGGCGACTCCGGCTCCGCCGGTGGGTTCCTCGTTGGGTCAGTACGGGGTAGCAATTATGGACTTCTGCAAAGCTTACAACGAGAAGACCGCCCATCTTAAGGGTGAGATTATCCCGGCGGTAGTAACTATCTACGAGGATCGGAGTTTCACTTTCGTGACCAAAACCCCCCCGACTTCGGTTTTGATTAAGAAAGCCGCGGGGATCGAGAAGGGCTCGGGCAGCCCCTCCAAGGAAAAAGTTGGGAAAATCACTCGCCAACAGGTCCGGGAGATCGCCGAGCGGAAGATGGCAGATCTTAATGCCAAAGACATCGAAGCCGCTATCAAGGTTATTGAGGCTCAGGCAAGGAGCATGGGGATTGACATCACCGATTGAAATGGGAGGAAGAAGGACTAAAGAAATTAAGGTTGAGGAGGTGGTTAGCTCGGCGCCGGTGGCCGAGAGGAAGGAAGAAAGTTCGGCGCCGAAGAAACGGCACTCCTCCGGCCCGAAAAAGGTGCGGGGGAAGGCTTACCGGGAAGCGCGCGGAAAGATCGATCCGCAGGCCTATCCGCTGGAGGAGGCGGTGCGAAAGGTCAAAGAAATCTCCTACTCCAATTTTGATGCTTCGGTAGATGCCCACATCAATTTGGGATTGGAGGCCGGAAAGGCCGAGCACCAACTGCGGAGCTTCTTGGCCCTTCCTCACGGGACGGGGAAAGCGGTAAAGGTTTTGGTCTTCGCTGAGGGGCCAGCTGCGAAAGCTGCTAAGGAAGCCGGAGCCGACCAGATTGGCGACGAGGCCCTGCTGGAGGGAGTCGCTCAAGGGAAAGCTCCGGATTTCGGGGCGGTGATTGCGACGCCAGCTTTCATGCCGAAGTTGGCAAAAGTTGCTCGGGTTTTGGGTCCCAGAGGGCTAATGCCCACCCCTAAGAACGGGACGGTAACTGAAAATCCGGCGGAGGTAGTGGCCCAGCTTAAGAAGGGGCGGGTGGAGATCAAGACGGAAGCCCAGCCGATCGTCCATGTCTCGATTGGGAAGGTCTCGTTCCCGGAAGCAGACCTAATCGAAAATCTGAAAGCGGTCGTGGCGGAACTGAATCGGATCAAGCCGGCCAAGGTGTCGGGAGCGTATATCAAATCGATCTTCTTAGCCCCCACAATGGGTCCGTCCGTTAAGGTGGACCTAACTTCGCTTTGATTCGCTAAGGTTTTCGGTTTAGTGATAAGTAGATCCCCCGGTCCGCCGGGGCTTGATAGGACCGCGCTATTTGTTATAATTAGCGCGTCCGAAGACAGTGGGGGTCGTGAGACTTAATCATCCCACCGAGGAATTGATAGAGCGGGTTGCGGGTAGCAAGTAGCTAATAGTTCCTCGGCGCGAGCCGAGTTTTTGTTTAACTCAATACTTGCTACTAGTTACTGGCTACTAGGTTTGCGATGGTAAATGAAGAAAAAGTAAAACAAGTTGAAGAATTAGCACAAGAAGCGACTGAGTCGGAAGCGGTAGTGTTTTCCGATTACTCGGGATTAACGGTAGCGGAAATGTCCGAACTCCGTAGAAAGCTGGCAGAGCGCGGCGCCGATCTGCGGGTGGTAAAGAATACTCTGCTTGGACTAGCTTTGGAAAAAGCTGGCCTTAAGGATGGGGAATTGGAGGGTCCCACCGCCGTCCTTTTTTCCCGCTCCGCCGATCCGCTTGAGAGTGTTAAAACCCTGGTGAGTTTCTTAAAGGAAAAGGGTCGCGGTGCGGTCAAATTTGGATTTTTTGAAAAGAGCTTTACCAGTCCCGGGAGTTTGTCCGAGTTAGCGGCGCTCCCGAGTAGAGCGGTTCTCCAGTCCTATTTGGTGAGTCGGCTAATGGTCCCTATTCACAGACTAGTGTATGTGTTGTCATTCCAAGAGAGAAAGTTGGTAACAATTTTAGACCGAGTTTCGAGAGTGAGGGGAGGTGAAATTAGCACTAGCTAACGGCAAACAGCGGATCGCTAACGGCTTTTGCTGTTGGCCGTACGCTGTAAGCTAGAAGCTAGCAAAGCTTATGGCTGAGGAAAAAATTAAGGAGGAAGAGAAGAAGGAAGAAATTAAGCTCTCTAAGAAAGCGCAGGAAGTACTCGCTGCCGTTGAGGAGATGTCCGTTCTGGAACTTAATGACTTGGTGAAAGCTCTAGAGGAGAAGTTTGGCGTTTCCGCTACTCCGGCCGCCGCTCCGGTGAACGGAGCCGCTCCGGCGCCGGAAGCGGGGGGCGCCGCAGGCGCTCCGGTGGAGGAAAAGTCCGCTTACGACGTGGTTTTGACCGACTCGGGGGCCAATAAGATCGCGGTGATTAAGGCAGTACGGGAGATCAACCAGAACTTGGGCTTGGCCGAAGCGAAGGCGCTTGCCGACAATCCGGGCAAACCGGTTTTGGAGGGAGCGAAAAAAGAGGATGCCGAAGCGGCAAAGAAGAAGCTTGAGGAAGCGGGAGCAAAGGTCGAGCTTAAGTAGTCTGCGGTCGGGAGGTTAACTTTCGGATTCTCTTAAGGCAGGAGGTGCAGAACCACTCTCCGCGATACCTTTGCAGGTTCACCCGGAATTGGCGTTTAGAGTGGTGTTTGGAGTGAGAGATGGCACTCCCGACTTGGGTGCGCTTTCCGCAACGGTGGCACTTTTTCATGACTCCGAATTTTAGCATAGCCGATTGCCAAGGGTTGCGGCGGTGCGTTAAGCTAGGAAGATGCATTTCTCGGCCGAAGAATTAAGGGATCTTTTTAGAGCCTGGGTAGCAGTTTCCCTCGCCGTTGCAATCGCAACCCTAGGTTTTGACGCGATTAGCGTGCTGGGAGCTCCCGTGCTGGTGCGGGCTTTTGCAATTTACGCCTTAACAGTGGGAGTGGCTTTTGTGGCCCACGAACTCTTCGGCCATAAGTTAGTTGCTCAGCGCTTCCATCTCTTTGCCGAGTTCCGCGCCGACAACCTTTTTCTGATGCTCGCAGTTCTCTTTTCCTTTACGGGGGTGGTTTTTGCCGCCCCCGGGGCGGTGGTAATCGGGGGAGTAACCCGAATCGATACCTACGGAAAAATCGCCGCGGCGGGACCGCTGGTCAACATTCTTTTGGCAGCGGCGTTTGGTGTTCTGGTCAAGGCGGGGATCAATCCGTCCCTTCCGCTCTACGATACCTATCGGATCGGACTGTTCAGCACCGGTTACCAGATCAACGCTTGGTTGGCGCTCTTCAACCTCTTGCCGATCGGCATTCTGGACGGAGCTAAGGTTTTAGCTTGGAATAAGAAAGTTTGGTTGGGCTTAATCAGCGTCGCCGCCTTGCTTTTCCTCCAGATAATTTGATCTTTTCTTCCCGATAATTTCTAATTTACTTTTGGTTTTCGATTTGCTAGGCTGAAACTAGCCTGCTTGGCTCGTTTGGCCGGTGAGCGATTCCTCAAACCTGCTTTGCAGGGACTCCTACAGCGCTCCGGTCCGAGGACCGGGGCTGCGGGGACCCATCTTTTCTTGGCGTGGGATCAGCTCAGCTCAAAGCGCCGACGACCGGGCGGGCTTTTATTAGCTTTTTCTCTCTGTGTTAAACTGTACTAGGACTTGGCTGGAGTAGCCAGATCGTGCCCGATGCAAGGAGCGCTATCACTTGTTTTGGGCGCGATCTTTAGATCGCTACTTTCGCTAGCGCGAAATAAACCGCAGGCCGGTGTAGCTCAGTGGTAGAGCGCCTGTTTTGTAAACAGGTTGTCACAGGTTCAATCCCTGTCACCGGCTCCAGGGTTTGCTGGGGTGGCAGAGTGGCGTTCCGGGAGGAACTACCCGCCTCCTGGCGGGTTCCAAATGCACCTCGCTGGACGCTCGCCTAAGGCGAGCTACTCCCGCACCGAACTTCGTTCCGGTGCGTGATAGACAGGCGCCTTTAACAATTTGCTGGGGTGGCAGAGCGGTCAAATGCACGTGGCTGTAGACCACGCGCCCTTGTGGCTACGGGGGTTCGAATCCCTCCCCCAGCACCACGAAAAGCGGCTTCGCCACCTCGTGGCACAGCCACTTTGAGTGTCACGTGACGAGCAGTGCGAGTTTATACGTGACAAAGAAAACCGATGTACTTTGTCTATGTGCTCGAAAACTCTGAAGATAAGAGTTGGTACATCGGGTTTACTGATAATGTCGAAAGAAGAGTTAGAGAGCATGATAATAAAGCGGGAGGGAAACATACGAGAAGGAAGGCTGGTAAGTGGGAGATTATTTACTACGAAGCTTACATTGATAAAAGGGACGCGTTGGGGAGGGAGAAGTTTCTGAAAGGCGGGTCCGGAAGGAAATTTCTCAAGAGGCAGCTGACGCATTTTTTAGGGAGTACGCCGACATAGCTCAGTTGGCAGAGCGTTCCGCACCTTTGGCCCGGTTAGCTCAGTTGGCAGAGCACATTCTTGG
>CAZEID010000020.1:0-35764 GCA_964512075.1 uncultured Candidatus Saccharibacteria bacterium
CCAGTTTCCTCGCTACCACCAGCAGTGGAAACCCCGGCCCCTCCGCCGAAGCCTTCCCTCGAAACCCCCGCCGTTCCCTCTCCTGCACCGGAGCCGGCAAAGCCCAAACTTAAGGAAGAAATCCCTTCCTTTACGCCGCCCGCGGTAAAACCTCCGCCTCCGCCCCTCCCGAAGCCGGGCGCGGCAAAGCCGATTACCCCTCCTAAAGCAGGCGCTAATGTCATTGCGGGAACGCTTTTTGATGATAAAGGTGGAATCCTCGCCAACACCTTAGTCGTCATCAAGGACGAAAAAGGAAATGTTGTGCGAGCCGTTAAAACCAACCCGCTAGGAAAGTTTGCCACCAGCCCGCTTCCCAACGGTTCCTACGGGATTGAGATCCCACGAACGCCTTTTTCCTTTGCTACAATGAAGGTTGAACTGACAGGATCAGAAGTAGCGGAAATGGAGATCCGCCCTCGAAAACCATGACCCAAGCGAAACCAACCAAAACTCCCGCCACTACCCAAGACCACCTTGACATCTTAGACATTCAAGGAGATCTGGTTTTGCTGAAGAACGGGAACGCCGCCCTAGTCCTTGAGACAACTTCCGTCAACTTTGACTTGCTCTCCGAGCGGGAGCAAGATTCGATGATCTCCGCCTACTCCGCTCTGCTTAATTCCCTCTCCTTTCCAATCCAGCTGATTGTTCGATCCCGAAAACTGGACCTCTCCAACTACCTGGCCTGGATTGATGAGCAAGCCCGCACTACCACCGCCGTCAATCCCTACCTTAAAGAGAAGATCTCCTCTTACAAAGAATTCGTTGTCTCTTTGGTCCAAAAAGGAGAAGTGCTTGACAAGCGCTTCTACGTAGTAATTCCGCACTATGGAGAAGTCACAATCTCGGTCCCCCGACCCTCCTTCCTCGACTTTATCCTCGGTCGCAAGCCACCAGCTCCTCGAATCAATAAGGCTGCAATTCTTGACCGCGCCAAGATTGATTTAGAACCGAAGCGAGACCATCTCATCAAGCAACTTGACCGCCTAGGAATCAAGGCCCGCCAGCTTACCACCCCGGAACTAATCGGGCTTTTCTACGAAATCTATAACCCGGAAGTAGCCCGAGTCCAACACATCACGGGGGGAGCCGGCAACTACACGTCGCTGATGGTAGAACCGGCAATGGGAGGAGAGTAACAATGGAACCAGGACCAAACATCTACAACCCCGCCACTCCTCCCACTCCAACCTCTCCGCCGGCTCCGGCCGGAGCCGCCCCCAGCCCGGCAACCCTACCCCAACTGGCGGAAACGATCGCCACCGGATCCGTCTCCGTCCAAGACATTATTGCCCCACCCTCTATCGACGTGGACTTCAACCACCTTAAGATCGGGGAAATATTTGTCCGAACTCTTTTTGTCTCCGGCTACCCTCGCTTCGTTGGCGCTAACTGGCTCTCACCGCTGATTAACTTTAATCACACCCTAACTCTCTCGATGTTTTACTATCCCGTAGAATCCCGCGGTGTGCTGGACGACCTTCGCCGCAAAATCGCCGAGCTAGAAGCCACCATTAAGGAGAATGAAAAGGCCGGGAGAGTTGCCGACCCCGCGGTCGAAGCCGCGTTGGAGGATGCCCGATCCCTCCAAGAACAGCTGGTCAAAGGAACGGAGCGCTTCTTCCAATTCTCTTTCTACATCACCATCAGCGCCAACTCGTTAGAAGAGCTGGACGCGGTAACCAAAAAAGTGGAGGCAACTCTCGGATCGCTGCTGCTTCTCTCCAAACCCGCTACTCTCCGAATGGAGGAGGCTTTCCAATCCACGATCCCAACCTGCTTAGACAAACTCAAGATCATGCGCAACATGGACACTACCTCGATCGCGACCACTTTCCCGCTCACCTCCTCCGAGCTAACCGCGAATGAGGGAATTCTTTATGGCATCAACGAGCATAACGGCTCACTGATTGTTTTTGATCGCTTCTCGCTGGAAAATGCCAACACCGTCGTCTTTGCCAAATCCGGAGCTGGAAAATCTTACATGGTTAAGCTGGAGGCGATCCGTTCTTTGATGTTTGGAACGGAAGTGATGGTAATTGATCCGGAGAAAGAATATGAACAGCTCGCCAAAAGCATTGGAGGCGACTTCATTACCTTCTCGCCAAACTCGCCCGCCAAAATTAATCCCTTTGACCTCTCAGGCACTTACGAAGAAGGGGAAAACGAACTGGCCTTAAAAATCCTCTCCCTCCACACGCTTTTCAAAATCATCATGGGGCAGCTTACTCCTTCCGAAGATGCTCTTTTGGATCGAGCGCTCCTGGAGACTTACGCCCGTAAGGGAATCACCCAAGATGTAACCACCCACCAAAACCCCGCTCCGGTAATGGCGGACCTTTACGAAGTTCTCAAAGCCAACCCGGAGGGGAAGTCCCTGGCGGACCGGGTCGAGCAGTACGTTACCGGTTCCCTAAAAGGGATCTTCGACCAGGCTTCCACCGTGGATATCCGCAATACTTTTACAGTTTTTTCCACACGAGATCTAGAAGAGAAGGTTCGACCAGTGGCAATGTACATCATCCTTGACTTCATCTGGAACCGAATCCGCCGGGAAATCAAGAAAAGGATCCTCATCGTCGACGAGGCCTGGTACTTGATGCAGCACCCCGACTCTGCAACATTTATGTACTCAATTGCCAAAAGGGCGCGGAAGTATTACTTGGGCTTAACCACCATTACGCAAGACGTGGCCGATTTCCTCCGCTCGGACTACGGCAAAGCGATCGTAACCAACTCTTCGATCCAAATCTTATTAAAGCAGCATCCGGCGGCGATTGATGAAGTCTCCAAAGTTTTTTACCTTTCGGAGGGGGAGAAACGAATTCTTCTCGCCGCCAATGTCGGGGAAGGACTCTTCTTCGCCGGTCCTAACCACGTTGCAATGCAAGTTGTCGCCTCACCAGAAGAGCACCCCCTAGCCACCTCCTCGCCGAAAGAGATTTTGGCCATTCGCGAAAAACTTGAAGGAGAAGCCCGAGCCAAAGGAATTCCGACCGAGGCCACGCCGGCTCCCGCGGCCCCGAGACCTTGAATTGATGGCTTTTGAAGCCCTCGAAGATACTCTTAATCAGGCCTTCCGTCGCGGTCCTATTCGCGCGGCCGTTCTAGCATTGAAAGTTGAAGAGGCCGCGCAAAAACTGCTCCCGGACTGGGCCGGAATGATCTCCTTCCGGGAGGGCCGCCTACTCCTTTCCACCCCTTCCCCCAGCCACGCGCAAGAGCTCTTTCTGCAAGCGGATGTCCTGAAGAAGAAGATCAACGAGCAGTTAGGAGGAAGGGTGGTTGAGAATTTAAAATTCAGAGTCCAAAGCTAGAAACAAATTTTAATTACTCTTGCAATCGGACGGGCATAATCACGTGGCGGTAAGCGGGGTCTTTGGGAGTAGTAAACATCGCCGGATCGAGGTTGGAGTTCAGAGAGAGCTCCACCTCCTCTCCGGGAAGGGCGCTCAAAGCGTCGCCCACGTAGCGGGAATTAAAGGCGATCGTGCCTTTCTTCCCCTCCCCGCCGACCGAGATTTCCACCCGGGCCTCCCCGCGCTCGGCCTCCTGCGAAGAGACCTCGAGAAGCTTCTTTTCGGGATCGTAACCTAACACCACCACCCCCATTCCACTATCAGTAAAGACGGTGGTGAGCTGGACAGCTTTCGCTAATTCCTCTTTTTCGAAGCGGAGATGCGTCTCAAAATTAGTTGGAATAATCTGTTCATACTCGGGAAACTCGCCCTCCAGAACCTGCGCGAAGATAAGAAAATCACCGGTCTTAAGGAAGAGCTGCCCCTCCGCCGAAACCGAAATTTCAACCTCCCCCGCCACCAAGCGGGCAGCCTCAATCAGCGAGCGGGCCGGAACAACAGTGGCAAAATCTTCTCCACTTAACTTGAGTTTTTTCTCCCCCAAGCGAAAACCATCCACTCCTACCAAGGTAAAAATTCCGCCGGCTAATTTGAGTAAGAGACCGGTGAGAATCGGCCGAGATTCGTCCTGAGCCGCCGCGAAGGAAACCTGGTTGATCGCCTCTTTAAAATCCTCAGCCGAAAGAGTTACTAAGGCCTTGCCGGCCTCAGCCAGAGCGGGAAAATCGGTCGCGGGAAGGCCATTGATCTTAGCCGAGAAACCTTCCGCGGTAACCACTAGAATGTCTTTTTCGGACTCTAGCACCAACTTTCCCGGAGAAAGATTCCCAATTAGGCTAACTAGGGTTCGGGCCGGAACCGTGGTGGCCCCCTCCCGCTCCACCTTCGCCCCCACCGCCGTTTTGATTCCCGTTTCCAAGTCGGTCGCTACCAACCGGAGGACGCCCTTTTCAGCAGTAAGGAGAACATTCTCCAACACGGGAAGGGCAGATTTGGCCGAGGCGACCCGCGCCACCGCCGAAAGCCGAGGTAAAAAGTTTTCCTGCAAGACCGTAACCTTCATCGAATTACTTTCCCTCCGGCACCACCACAACGTGCCGCTCTCGCCCTTCTCCCCGGCTTTCAGTTCTAACCCCTCTTTCTCCCTCGAGGGTGAGGTGAATAATCCGGCGCTCGCTAGGGGGCATCGCGGGAAAGGAAACCTCTTTAAGAAGAAAGCGAGCTTTATCTGCCGCCTCTAAAGCCCGGCGTCGGAGCTCTTCCTCCCGCTCTTTCCGGTACTCACCCACTTCAACCGTAAAGGGGAAAAATTCCTTGGCTTGGCGGAGCAAAATTACTCCCAAAATAGTCTGGAGAGAATTTAAAGTTTGGCCGTGAAAACCGATTAACAAGGAACTGTCCGCTTCTTCCTTGGGTACTAGATTGAGAGTGGCTCGTCCATCTTCCACCCCGATCTCGGCTGTGGCCGGAATGCCCATTTTGGCGAGAATCTCTGTACAAGTTTCCTTAAGAAGAACGCGTGGTTCAGTCATGAAAGTTGCTGCCCAACTTCCGGCCGGGCAAGACCTCTTTTACTCTATCACATCCGATGAAAACTATCCCTCCCGGGGACGGGAGCGCCCAGCCCACCACTGCTGAGGAATCTGCAAAAGGGTGGAAACGAACCAGTAAAGCATTAAGCCCGCGGGGAACTGAAACCCCAGTACCAAAGTTAGGATCGGAAAAAGAAAGAGGTTTTGGCGCTGCAGGGCAGAAGCAAAGTCTTCCTCCTTCGCCTGAATCCCCACCCCGCGGCCACCCGCCGACTTCGCTTGGCTTAAGCGGTGCGCGATCTCATGCTCCTGGGAGACTGCCGGAAGCGTCATTCTAGAAAGAAGGTACTGCGCCGCGGCAGCGGCCAACGGCAGAATAAAGTAGGGGTCCTTCTGGGCCAAATCCCAGATCAAAAACTGGTGATTCAAATCTCCATTCTTAAGATTGGACATAAAGACTTGATAAAGTGCGATCAAAACCACCAGCTGCAGAATTTGGGGAAGGCAGCCGGCGAAGGGATTGACGCCCCGCTGCCGGAAGAGCTCCATCTGGGCTACCGCCAACCCCTGTCGGTCGTTTTTGTATTTTTTCTTCAGTCGCTCGAGCTCGGGACGGATCTCTTGCTGAATCCGCATTGACCGTAAAGAAGGGAGGGTAAGGGGAAACAAGATCAAACGGAGACCAATTGTCAGTCCAATAATAGCGAAACCAAGATTCTGCCCCAGAAAATGGTACAGAAACAGCAAAGCGGCGGTGAGGGGAGTAATTAGTAAGGTGTTCCAGATATTCACTGCGCGACTAGTTTACCACGCCGGCGGGGGGGACAGCGACCCGCAATTTTCTTAGGAACGGGGTCAAAACCACCCTTTGCCAAAGGGTGGCAACGAAGAATCCGCCGCGCACCCAACTTCAACCCGGACCAAACCCCATACCTCTCCACCGCCTCATAAACATAGTCGGAACAGGTCGGTCGGAAGCGACAGGTACCACCCAAAAAAGCCCGGCCGATACCATGGTCAGGAGAAAAAGTCTTCTGGTAAAGAGAAATCAGAGCTAAAACCAACCGCTTCATTGCTCTAGCGATAAACTCCCGCCCTCATCAATACCTCCCGCGCCTCTCGCCGGAGATCGGCAGGGGAAATTGTGAGAGCCGCTGGCCGGACCCAAAAGGCCGCCAAGACCCCCGGGCGGAGTTGGGGGAGAAGCTGCCGAACCTCTTCCCTCAAAACTCGTTTGATCCGGTTCCTTTTAGCGGCGGACTTGCTCACTTGGGAAGAAACTACCAAACCGACGCGGGCGGGACCGGGTTGATTGATCAAAACAAAGAGGGCTAAGGAAGAGCTGCCGAATCGGCGCCCCTCCCGCCGAAGACGCCGATAATCAAAATCGGTGAGATGCCGGTTTTCCTTGGGGAGCATTAAGGCGTAAGAGTGTAGCGCCCCTTGCGCCGCCGGCGCCGAAGAACAGCTCGGCCTCCGGCCGTGCGCACTCTTCTCCGAAAACCATGGACTCGGCGGCGCTTCCCTTTTTTAGGCTGAAAGGTCCTTTTTGGCATGAGTAATTTTAATACTCCTAAGGTTATAGGACGTCTCCACTAGCAGAGCCCTACCCCTAACCAAACTTGTGAACTTCTCTGATTGAATTATCTAAAACTGAGACAACTATAACACAAGTGGGTTGGGTTGCCCACCCTCTTGACACGCCTTCCCGGCATCCTCTACTTATTAACTAGTTTTCCCCTGCCAAACCGGCTTCCCCTGCCATCCCAAAGCCCAAATGAACACCAAAGAGATCTGGCAAAATTTACTGCTATATCTGGAAACGGAACTCTCCAAACCAACGATTGCAACCTTCTTTGGAGAAACCGAGTTGGCTTCTTTGGAAAACGGCCAAGCCCGCATCCTTTGCCCCAACCGTCTCTCCCTAGAACACCTCCGCACCCGCTACGAAGAAAAAATTCGCGAAGCGTTGCGAGCTATTTCCGGGCAAAGTTGGCAACTTAACTTTGAAATTAGGCCGCTCGCTCCCCATCGCCCCCAAGAGCTCGGTCCAATCTTCAAAACAGGAGAGTCGACGGGGCTGGTAAATTCCTACACCTTCGAAAACTTCGTTGTGGGCCTCTCCAACCAATTAGCGGTCAGCGTGGCGGAGGCGGTAACCGAGAGGCCCGGCGAACTTCACAATCCTCTGTTTATCCACTCGGGAGTGGGATTGGGCAAAACCCACCTTCTCCATGCGATTGGTAACCAAATTAAGCAGATCTCTCCAGAGAGGAAGGTTCTTTACGCCTCGGCGGAGCGCTTCACTTCGGAACTTATTCGAGCAATTCAAGATCGCCGAACCACCTCAAGCTTTCGCCGGCGTTTCCGCTCCCTCGATGTCCTCCTAATTGACGATATCCAATTTTTAGCCGGAAGAGAAGCAACTCAAGAGGAATTTTTCAACACTTTTAATGAGTTGTACTTGGCGGGAAAACAAATTGTTTTAACCTCGGACAGGCCGCCGGCGGAAATTCAGCGATTAGAGCAACGGTTAGTTTCGCGCTTTGCCGGCGGCGTGGTCGCAGATATTCAAGAGCCAGACCTCGATATGCGGGCGGAAATTCTCCGGCGAAAAGCCGCCGCGCGCGGGACCAACCTTCGAGAAGAAACCGTCCTGGCCTTGGCCGAGAAAGTGGCGGGAAGCATTCGCCAACTGGAGGGAGCGCTTAACCAACTGCTAGCAATTGCGGCCACCCAGAAAATTGAACCGTCCCCGGAACTAGCACAAGGGATCCTTCGAACTCAATGTTCCTCTAACCAGGAGATCTCCCCTCAAACGATTATTTCCGCTACCTGCCGCCGATTTGGAGTAACGCCGGAGGACCTCCGCTCTGCGAGCCGGGCCCAAGAGATTGTCCTACCCCGACAAATTGCCGCGTATCTCCTCCGAAAAATTAATCGATCCTCCCTCAATCAGATTGGGAGACTGATGGGTGGGAGAGACCACTCCACGGTTCTTCATGGAATTGAAAAAATTGAAAAGGAAATTGCCGAAAACGAAATTCTCCGGAATCAAGTAGAATTGATGCGTGGGGAAATTCTGGGGAAAATTGGCAGTTAAACTTAAGAGAGTCCAAAGAAAGGTAGAAATCCCCCAACTACCAAACCCTTTTCCACAAGTTTTCCACCAACTAGGAAAAACCATTCACGGATTGGGAGCGAGTTTTTCCACAAGCTCTAGCGAGACACTGTTACTGCTTCTTTTACTATTGCTTTTTCCAGCAAACCTAGCTAAGCATTTCGTAACCTCCCAAAGCTACGTTTTAGGAAACCTAATTGACTATTTGAGCCCCGCTATTTATCTAACGGAAGTTTTAACGTTTTTGCTTCTAGTTGTTAATCTTTCCCAATCCTTGCGTACTTTCCGAATTAGACCCAAGTTGATATTTCTTCTGGTAGGGCTCTTTCTTCTTTCTCTCTTACCGTCAGTGCAGCAATCTTCTTACAAGGTGATTGCTTTTTTCCGTTTTGGCGAATTATCCCTTTGGTTGGCTTTTTCTCTTTGGGTAGCTTATCGCCTCCCGTGGAAGAGTCATCCCAAGCTTTTTCAAATCCTAGGATTAGGAGTGGCTTGGGTTTCCCTGGTAGCGTTGGGACAGTTCTTCCTCCAACATCATCTCCTCGGTTATTGGTTTTTAGGGGAGCCTACTCTTACACCTTCTCTGGGCGGGGTAGCCAAAGGCTCCTTTCTTGGGCGGGAAGTAGTTCGGGCCTACGGTACGTTTCCTCATCCCAACGTGTTGGGGGGAGTGTTGAGTGTCATTCTTGGGGGCCTTTTTACTTTCCGTTTTTGGGGACCTTTTGTTCTCGGTTTGGGAGGAATACTGGTTTCTCTGTCCCGAGCGGCTTGGTTTTCCCTAATTGGGGGTCTCTTAGGCTTAGCCTTTTTCGGTCAAAAGTTTGGGGTAATCTTCCTCAACGACCTATCGGTTTCTCGCCGGTGGGAGTTAATCCAGAGCGCGGGAGAGATGATCAAGAGCAGTCCTCTGACTGGGGTAGGCCTGGGGCAGTTTGTTGCTCAGCTCCCCCGGTTCGGGATTCCGTCGGGCCTTTCGCTCTTTCTCCAACCAGTTCACAACATCTTCGCCTTGGTGGCGGCGGAGAGCGGGTTATTTTCCGCGCTTCTTTTCGGGCTAATTATTTTGTTTGCTTTTCGGGAAGCTGTTCGGAAGCGGCGTTTCCTGCTGGCCGTCCTACTTCTTCAACTAATTTTTCTAGGAATGATTGATCATTATCTTTACACCCTTCCTCAAGGTCTTTTCCTCCTCTCCTTGATTATCGGCCTTTCCTTTAGTTATTCTGAAAGCTGATGGAAGATCTTCCGGTGCCTACCCCAACTGCTCCTCCTACCTCGCCGGAGCCCCCGCGCCCCGGTTCTCCTCCGGCGAATTTACCATCTTCGCCGCCGGTTAATGTCCCTTCTGTCCCCAAAGCTCCCTTCTCACCAACTCCGCCGGTGGGGGGACCGGTTTCGCCTCCCGCTCCCAGCCCCTCTCCGTCTCCTTTGGGAGGATCTTCTAGACCGACTTCTCCTCCCGTGCCTCCCCCGGCGCCGCCCCCGCTACCGCCGGCTTCTCCGCCCGCCGGAGGGCTGAACGCCTTGGAGCGGGCGCGGGGTTTGGTCCGGCCTCTCTTAATCCTGTTCTTGGTCGCTTTGTTGGGAATTGCCGCACTAAATTTTCTCTCCTTAGATTTTTCTAAGCTCCCCCTCATTGGTAGTTTTTTTGGACGGTCGGGAGATGTCACCCTCACTTACTGGGGGATTTGGGAGGACCCGGATGTAATTAACCCCCTCCTCGACTCCTTCATTGACGCTTACGAGAAGGAAAATCCGCGGGTTAACCTTACCATTAACTATGAAAAACGTTCCTTTGGTTCTTTAGACCAGTATAAAGAGACATTGCTGACGCGGTTGCAGCAAGGGACGGGACCCGACGTTTTTCGCCTCCATAATTCTTGGGTAGAGCTATTTTCGGACGAATTGTCCGCGCTACCGCCGGAAGTTCTTTCCGAGGAGGATTACGCCCTCCGGTTTTTCCCCGCCGCCCTTTCTTCCGCCAAGGTGGGGACGGAAATTTTCGCCATCCCGTTAGAGTACGATGGCTTGGTTCTTTTCTACAACAAAGATCTTTTTGAGGGGGTGGACGTGGCCGCAAAGATTAAGACCTGGGAAGACTTCCGTCGCGAAGCGGTCCGTCTCACAACTTGGAGAAACAATGACGCTAACAAAGGAGCCATCCTGCGGGCCGGGGCGGCTTTCGGCACCGCTAACAACGTTTCTCATTCGGCGGATATTTTCGCTCTCTTGCTGGAACAAAGCGGAATAGACCCGCGGACGGAGCTAAATACCTCGGCAGCGGCGGATGCCCTTACCTTCTACACCAATTTCTCCAAAATAGATCGGGTCTGGGATGAGACTTTACCATTTTCAATCAACGCCTTTGCCAACGGGCAGGCCGCGATGGTGCTGGCCCCCTCTTGGAGAGCGTTGGAAATTGCGGCTCTTAATCCCCAGTTGAAGTTTGCGGCTATTCCCGTCCCGCAGCTGCCGGCCGCCCAAGAAAAGGGAGTGCACTGGGCTACTTTCTGGATGGAAGCGGTCAACAAAGATAGTCCAAGCTCCGATATCGCCTGGCGATTGTTGGAGTTTCTCTCGCGGGAAGACCAGCAGCGGGCTTTTTACGCGGCGGCCTCCCAAAACCGGCTGTTCGGGGAGCCTTACGCCCTGCGCTCGTTGAAAGAGTCGTTAGCGGAGCATGAAATTCTTGGTCCGCTGCTTAGCTCCGCTCCCGCCGCGGTCTCGGGTCCGACGACCGACTTCTCCGGAAACACTGCTTATGTGGAAGCGTTCAAAAAAGCCATCAGTGATGTCCTCGGCGGGGTAAAGGCGGCGGATGCTCTTAAGACCGCCCAAGCGGTCCTTGATCAGCTCGAGGGGCGGGCTTCACCAAGCCCGTAATCCTCCCGTGATTACGAGTCTCCGTCCCCCGCCAAAGCGCGCCCTGGACCAGTTCGGTGTGACGGAAGGGACCCTCGGGGCCCGCGTTAACTTCTTAGATGAGGGGGGCTTTTTAAACGATTCCAAAATTCTCTTTTTAGGAGATTATGATTTAACTTCGTTGGCTTGCCAGCCCAAAATTAGAAACACCGAGATCTGGGTTTTGGATGTAGATACGGAGGTGCTGGCGGTGATTAAAAAAGAGAGCCAAGGGGCAATTATTACAGTTAATCATAACTTGAGTCGCCCTCTTCCGCGGCGGCTTCTCGCCTCGTTCGATCTGGTCTTTACGGACCCTCCCTACACTCCGGCGGGGGTCTCTCTGTTTCTTTCGCGCGCGTTGGAAGCGTTGACCGGAGGGACCCGGGCTCGAGTTGCCCTCTCCTATGGTTCCCTTGATCCTCTCCGGGGTCTGGCGGTTCAGGATAATATCCTCGCCCACGGGGTTCTGATTGAAGAACTTCGGCCGAAATTTAACGAGTACCTCGCTGCGAAGACGATTGGGGATCTTTCGGATCTTTACGTCCTGCGGCCCACGGCGCGAACTCGGCCGCTCGTTCGGGGAGAGTACCGAGGGAAGATCTACACCTACGAGTAGCGGAAGACTAGCGAGCAAGCGGGACCCCGCGTTTATTTCCGCTTAGTTACTAGTGTTACTATTTTTCCAGTATGGAGAAAGTTTTTAATCCTTCGGCAGTCGAAGGAAAGATTTATGAGAAGTGGGAAAAAGCCGGTGCTTTCACCCCTCGGGTTGAGAAGGGGAGAAAGCCTTTTACGATTATTATGCCGCCTCCTAACGCCAACGAGGACCTTCACATCGGCCACGCCCGGTTCGTCACGATTCAGGACATCTTAGTGCGTTACCACCGAATGCGCGGTGCGCCAACCTTGTGGTTGCCGGGGGCTGATCACGCTGGAATTGAGACTCAGTACGTTTTCGAAAAAAAATTAGCGGAGGAGGGAAAAAGCCGCCTTGATTTTGATCGCAAAACTCTTTATCAGATGATTTGGGATTATTCAATGGAGAAAAAGCGGCGAATGGAGTCCCAGCTTCGGTCCTTAGGGGCCTCCTGCGACTGGACCCGCAACAAGTTTACGCTCGATCCCGCGATTATTAGGATTGTCTATCGGACCTTTAAGAAACTTTTTGACCGGGGATTAATCTATCGAGGGAATCGCCTCGTCAACTACTGCGTTCGCTGTGGGACGGCCTACTCTAATTTAGAAGTGGATCACATTGAAAGGGTAGATCCTCTTTACTTTCTAAAGTATGGTCCCTTGACCTTGGCAACCGTTCGGCCGGAGACCAAATTTGGTGACACCGCGGTTGCCGTCCATCCGAAAGATAAGCGCTACGCTCGGTGGGTAGGAAAGGAGATTGAAGCGACCGGCTTGTTGGGCAAATTCAGAATCAAAGTGATTGCGGATGGAGCAGTTGACCCGGAGTTTGGGACGGGGGTGGTTAAAGTGACCCCGGCGCATGACCCAGTGGACTGGGAAATTGGACGGCGCCATGGTTTGGAGGTGCGGCCCGTGATCGGGTTGGATGGGCGTTTAAATGAGAAGGCGGGGAGGTACCAAGGTCTGTCGGTTGAAGAGGCCCGGCGCGTTGTGGTTGAGGACCTCCGAAAAGCGGGTTTGCTGGAGAAAGTTGATGAGAATTACAAGCACGCGGTTGCCGTTTGCTACCGATGCAAATCGGTGATTGAGCCCCTGCCGATGGAGCAGTGGTTCGTGAAGGTAGCCCCGTTGGTGAAGAAGGCGTTGGCCGCGCTGGACAAGGGGGAGGTAAAGTTCATCGCCCGGCGCTTCGACAAGATCGCTCGCCATTGGTACACCAACCTTTACGATTGGAACATCAGCCGCCAGATCGTTTGGGGAATTCGAATCCCCGCTTGGCGTTGCGAGAAGTGCAGGGAGTGGGTAATTACCGATGGGGCGACACCCGAAAGGTGTAATAAATGTAGTGGGGACAGGCTTGTCCAAGACCCCGATACTTTCGACACTTGGTTCTCTTCCGGTCAGTGGCCATTCGCCACCCTTCAAACTGCCAGAAAGGGGGATTTCGAATATTTTTACCCGACCTCGGTGATGGAAACGGCTTACGACATCATTCCTTTTTGGGTAATTCGGATGATTATGCTGGGGCTCTCGGAAACCGGCCAGGTTCCTTTCCGGGAGGTGTTAATCCACGGCTTGGTGCGGGATCGGGAGGGTAAGAAAATTAGCAAGTCAAAAGGAAACGTGATTGACCCGTTAGTGATGGTAAAGCGCTACGGGGCTGACGCCCTGCGAATGGGGATTATTTGGGGAGCCCTGGTTGAGAATGATATTGCTCTTTCTGAGGATAACATCCGTGGTCAGCGTAACTTCGCTAACAAAATTTGGAACATCGCTCGGTTTGTGCTTCTTGACCGTACGGTCAAGAAAGCCCCGCCTAATGCGGACGACCGGAAAATTTTGGGAGAGCTTACGACCACCATTGAGAAGGTTACTAAAGCACTGGATACTTACCGGTTGAACGAAGCGGCGGCGGAACTTTACGAGTTTATTTGGCACAAATTTGCCGATGTTTATCTCGAGAAGGTTAAGGGTCGGCGGGCGGAAGCCCAACCAACGCTGGAACTAGTCTTGAAAAATTCTCTCCAACTTCTCCACCCGTTTATGCCGTTTGTGACCGAGGCCCTTTGGCAGGAGTTGGGGGAAAAAGAACTGCTGATTACATCCCCTTGGCCGACGGTTGAGCGTTAAGTAAAAACCCCGAAGGTAATCCTTCGAGGTTTTCTAGATTAGTTCCCTCTCTTGGCTAAGCGCCTTGTTTCGGGAATCTCGCTGATGTTAATTCCCACCATTGGCTCGCCCAAGCTTCGACTCACTTCCGCCAGAATCTGCGGGTCGCGGTAGTGAGTAACTGCCTGAACGATCGCCTTAGCCCGCCTAGCGGGGTCGCTGGACTTGAAGATCCCGCTGCCGACGAAAACGCCGTCCATTCCCAACTGCATCATCAAAGCGGCGTCGGCGGGAGTGGCAATTCCGCCGGCGGCAAAATTGACCACCGGCAGGCGCTTTAGCTTGGCAGTCTCGGCAACCAGCTCGTAGGGAGCGCCACTCTCCTTGGCGTACGTCATCAGCTCTTCTCGGGCCATGGAAGAGATCCGGCGAATTTCTCCCAGTACCGCCCGGGCGTGCCGGACCGCCTCAACCACGTTTCCAGTTCCCGCCTCGCCCTTGGTGCGAATCATCGCAGCCCCTTCGCCGATGCGGCGGAGAGCCTCTCCGAAATTCCGGCAGCCGCAAACAAAGGGGACCCGGAATTGGTGTTTTTCGATGTGGTGTTCCTCATCCGCCGGGGTGAGGACTTCACTCTCGTCAATGAAGTCTACTCCCAGCGCCTCCAAGATCTGGGCCTCGACGAAGTGGCCGATGCGGCATTTGGCCATCACCGGAATCGAAACCGCTTCCATGATCTCAAGTATTTTTTGGGGATCGGCCATTCGAGCCACCCCACCTTGGGCGCGGATGTCGGCCGGGACTCGCTCCAGCGCCATTACCGCGCAGGCGCCGGCATCCTCGGCAATTCGAGCTTGCTCGGCGGTAACCACGTCCATGATTACCCCACCCTTGAGCATTTGGGCTAAGCCACGCTTCGTCGTTTCTGTGCCTCTCTCCATTCCGATCCTCCTCGGATCTTACGGCCGGAAAACTGCCCTCATTATCTTCCTTGGGAGGAGAATGTCAAAAGCCGTTCCTTCCTTCTTCTATTGAGGCTTTTCCTTCGGCTCTTTTTCTGGGGCTTCCTCGGGGGAGGGACCTTCGCGGCCTTCCTCTCCTTCCGGTTTCTCCTCAAGTGCCTCCACGGCGGCCACGGCTTCTTCTTCCGCCACGGGCGCTTCTTCAGCCTCCTCGGCTTGCGGGTAATCCAGCTTGACAACTGGTTCTTCTGGTTCGTGGCCGGGAACCGTAATCTTGCTCCGGTCAATCGGTAGTTGCGAAATAGTAATCCCGGAGCCAATTTCAGTTAGACCCGAGACATTTATTTTGATTTCGCGGGGAAGGTCTTGGGGGAGACACTCGACTTCAATTTCGTCTAGAAGGGTGAGAAGAATGGCCTCCCCAGACTTGACCGGGGCGGCTTCGCCCTCAACGATAATTGGGACGGTTGCGGTAACCTTCTCACCGGCCCCCACCCGGCGAAGGTCCGCGTGGAGGGGTTTGCCGAGGGGGTCGTGCTGAACTTCGGTAATCAAAACTTTTTCTTTCTCGCCGTCAAATTCCAAGTCAAGGAGGGTGGACTCCCCCGCCTCCGCGTAGATTTTTTGGAACTCACCCAGCGGTACTTCCAGGGGAACTGCCTCTTTCTTTCCTCCGAAAAGAACCGCGGGCAAAATACCGCGGCGGCGAAGGGCCTTCACCTTTTTACCAGAAATTGTCCGTTTTTTGGCGGTTATTTTCATCGCTGAAAAATTTTAACACGGCCGCAAAACTCAAAAATTTCTTCCTCGGGAGAACTGGTCGGTCCCAGTACCGAGCGTTGACAAAGGGTTGCGAAAACTCGCGTTAGCGCGGACAAGCACCGGGAAAACTTCCTAAGGCTTTGGTAACTGCTGCGGTTTAGCGTAAGTGCGTTTCGATTGCGGTGCGGATTTCGGCGAAGACCTCCTCCTCGCGACGGCTCCCATCAATTACTACGGTAGGGAAGCGGTGGCGCAAGAACTCGAGGGCGGGCAGGGTCCGCTCTTGGAACTCGGCTAAGCGGGTTTCTAGCCGAGAGATTTTCCAGGTCTCCTTCAGGTCATTCGCTTGGGGGATAATTTGGCCGCACTCCGGGCAAGGTTGCCCGGCAGAATCTCGCGTGGTGGGGTAACGGCAAGTGGGGTTGGCGCAAACAATTCTCTTTAGGCTCCGCCGCCGGGCCTCTTCCTCGGAGATCTCCAGAACCAATACGAGGATTCGCTCTCGCCCGTATTCTTTGACCAATTGGGGCGCAATTGTCCGAGCCTCTCGCAGAGTTCGCGGCGATCCCGAGAGGATAATTCCCTTTCCTTCCTTGGAGTAGTGGCGCAGGCGCTCAACTACCAGTCCCGCTACCCAAGTTGGGGTGTTCAGTTTTCCGGCAAAATAAATGGCGCGTTGCTTTTGCACCGCCGGATCTTCGGCGAAAGCGGGATCGGTCACCCGGCGGTAGATCTCCCCGCCGGTGTCAAAGTGCACAAAATTCGGAAACCGTTTGGCCAAACGGAAAGCTTGAGTTCCCTTACCGGCTCCTGGCAGGCCCATTAGCAAGATTGCCCCTGGTTTCATCATCTTTCTTTTAGCTCAATCTCGAAGTTGAGATCCCGATCCATCTTTCCTTCGAAGAGGAGGCGATTGTCGGTCTTTTGGAGATTAGTAGAGGAAGCGTCTCGGCCAGCCGGGAGCTCAAAAGTGAAGTGGAAAAGATCCTCCACCGAGCCAGGCTGTTTTTGAGCTACTAGCCGGTAGCTCCGAATTGTTTGAAAACTGAAGTTTTCCGGTAGCGTATAAGTTAGCTGAAATTCGGTGGTGGCGGAGTGCGGAATGGAAAAGTAGGCCGCAAAGCCCTGTTTTCCATCTTGTTTAAAGGGAAAGACCTGGTGGTAGGGGCTTCCATTCAATTTGGCTCCCATAAGGCGGGAGCCGTCCGGCGTGAGGACTAAAAGCAAGTTGTTAATGCTATTAGAGGGCCAAGCATTAGTGCCGGTGTGATTCCAGGTAACGGTCGTATCGGCCCACACCTTTCCTTGCTTGTCCGGGCTGAAAATTCGGTAGTCGATCGACCGTTTTATCCAAACCCCGTTCACTTTCGCGGAGTAGTTGTTATCGAAGACGGCGAGATAGTCGCCGGTGGCGGAGACAACTTGGCCATCCACCCTCAATTCCGAGAGAGCTTGCGGAAGCCCCCCGTTTTTAAGGTAGAGCAGGATGTTTCGGTCGCGGCTTGCTTGCCAGACCGCCTTCGCCAAGCGCGCGTAATCTTCTTTTCCTAAAGAAAAGATCCTCTCCAGCAGTCCTTCCCCCAAAGCCTGCATCACCCGCTTCTTCTTGGTGGAGCCCGCGAAAAAGTCCTTTTCGACCTCTTCGGTAACCACGGCAAAAAGGGAGTCCGCATCTACCTTTCTTCCGATTTCGGAAAGTTCGAATCCTCCGGTGATCTCTAGAAGATTCTCGGCAAGGGGGAGCGTTACCCCGATCACGCCATCGATCGGAGTCTGCTGGGCGGCCTCAAAGATCATTGCGACATTTTGGCCTGTCCTGACGAACGATGGTTCGACATTGGTTTCGAAAAGAGGAATAGCAGTACGGCCGAGAAATTTGGTGTCGGCCGGGTGCGCGAGGGCTTTAGCCGCATTAGTGAATTGGTAGGAATCAAAAAAATTGAGTTTTTTGATTTCCCCCCGAAGAAGTTGGAGGTGGGCTAGAGATCCGATGAAACCTCCGCCAGAGCGAAGCTCCGTCGAGTTCTCGAAAAGGATAAGATAGTTGCGCTCTCCCGAGTATCCCAGCAAATCATCCAGCTCTTGGGCGAAAGCTTGGCCAAATTGGACAGCCGCCAGAGCCTCTCTAATTAAAGTTTCGGTCGAGTTGGCAACCTTCTGCAGGAGTCGGGGAGCCGGCGACTGGGCTTCCAGCCAGGCAAAGGTGAGATGGCTCTCCGCCGAGGAAAAAGCGGCCGCGAGGTTGCGGAAATCCTCTGAACTCTGGGGGGTAGGGATTTCTCCCCTCTGGCTTTTGAGTAGGTTTTCCAATGCCGTGGTGATCACCGGTCCTTCCTCGGCAAGGTCCGCGGTCGCGCGCGAGGCCTCGGCCAGCGCTCGGGCCAAAGGAGACCACCGGCCGATTCGGTCTAGGTTGGTTGCCGCGGAGGCCGCGGCGGCTCGGATCCGAGGGAAATCCAGTTTTTCGGTCGCTTGTTTCAATTGGCTAAGGCGGTAGGCCGCGAGGCCGATGGAGCTGCCGAAATACAAGATGGGAGAGAAAATGATTAAGGAGATCGCGGCGATTCGCAGCGTTCGGGAAGAGGGCCGGCGGAGTCCCGCCCCAATTTTAGGGAGCCGAATCAGGGGTAGGCGCAGGTGTGGGAGGCGAATTTCCGCTCGAGCGCGGGGAGCAGGCGGGGCGGATTTGAGAATGGTCAAGATCCCTTCCCGGAAGGGAGTCTTGATTTTGAATTCGGGGAGAGATTTTCCAGGAATCTCCCTTCTTTCGGGTGTGGCGGAGAGCCCCCGGTGGAAATTGATCTCGTGTCGTCCGCCCCCCAGCTCGTAAAGAAGTTTGGCGATGAATTCGGCGGTAATCGCTACGCTGGGGGCGAGGGCGTAAGTTTCCCCCGCGGCGGCTTTTTCAACTGCGAGGGCGATCCCCTCTAAAGCGTCCGCAGTGAAAAGATAGTAATCGCGGTCCTTTCCCTCCCCGTAAAGCGTTAGAATATTCCCTTCAGCGAACTCGGTGATGAGATGGCCAAGCGCGCCAGAGTCTCGCAGGGGAATGCCGGGACCGTAGATGCGGCCGAGGTTTAGGATTGTAATTTCAGCTTCGTCGCGGCGGGCGGCTTCTTCGGCCAGAGTTTGGGCGAAGCGAGCGGCTTCTTCGTAAAGTTTCTCATCCAGCTGGCGAACTACCAGAATCAGGCGACCTCGGTCCTTTTTGACCTTTTCCAAAAGGAGGCGCGTCCCCTCAGCCAAATGGGCCGGGTCCCGGGCCAGTTGAATAATAAGGTCGTAAGGAGCGCGGGGGGGATCCCCCTCCCAAAGAATCGTGACAGTATGGCCCTGTCGCTCTAGAACGGTTTTTAAGCTTTTGGTAAACTCTTTTTCCCCGTAAGCGAGCAAAACGCGGCGGTGCATGTCTTCGCTTCATTCTAGCTAATCTCTGCTATCATCGGGATAACATGCGTCTTTTCCTTTTCGCTGACGGAGCCTCGCGCGGGAATCCTGGTCCGGCCGCGGCCGGGATCGTATTGAAAGATGAGCAGGGGAAGATTTTGGTAGAAGACCACTGCTTTCTAGGGCGAATGACTAACAATGAAGCTGAGTATCGGGCGTTATTGTTCGGTTTGCGGCGAGCCCAAACTTTACCAGAGGTAGAAGAGTTGGTGGTGTTGATGGATTCTGAACTGGTGGTTTCCCAGCTGCAAGGAGCTTACAAAATCCGGGCCCCCCACCTCTACCGATTGTTGGTTGAGGCGAAGGCTAAGGAGCGGATCTTTCCCAAGGTTCACTACCGATTGATTCCGCGAGAGAAAAACGCCCGTGCAGACGCCCTCGCTAATCTCGCTCTCAACCAGGTTGGGAGATAAAATGGGTAAAGTGAGGTTGGGGTTTTAGGTCTCGGGTTTTGTTTTGGGAAAACGTGGCGCGGGCTACTTAACGGATGGCTTCGGACTTATCACTTGCGGTTTTGAAGACTCTTTGCTACCGCGATTTATTTGACTACCCTTTAACGGAGAGGGAATTGCAGGAGTTCTTGGTGGAAGAAGTTGCCCATCTTGAAGATGTTCGACGCACTCTCGCCCGACTAGTGGCGGAAGGTCGGATTGGCCAAACGGGAGCTTTTTTCCATCTCCTGGGGCGAGAGCGGATTAGTCGAACAAGGCGAGAGCGGGAGAAAATTAGCGCGCAAAAATGGCAGAGAGCCCACCGCTTATCCCGACTGCTCCGATTTTTTCCCTGGGTTCGGGCGGTTTTTTTGACCGGAGCGGTGGCCGCTGGCAATGCCGAAGAGAAGTCCGACCTCGACTTTCTGGTTGTGACGCGAAAGAATCGAGTTTGGCTCACCCGGCTATTTTCGTACCTGCTTTTTACTCTTTTGGGGGTTCGGCGTCGGCGCGAGCAGAAAGTTGCCCCCGACCGAGTCTGTTTGAACATGTTCCTGGCGGAGACCGCCTTGGTGGTGCCGGAGGAGGAGCGCAATCTTTTTACCGCTCATGAAGTTGCGTTGGCCCGGCCCCTCTGGGCCAAAGATTATCTCCACCTCCGCTTTTTGGGGGAAAATACTTGGGTGAGAGATTTTCTCCCAAATTTGGCAGTTCCTGAAATTAAGATTCCGGCGCGCCCGGCCTCCAGCATTTTACGGCGCGGGATAGATTTGGTCCTTTCGGGGGCGGATCTGTTTCTTCACCAGCTGCAGTTGCTTTACATGGCCCGGCACCGGACGCGGGAGACGGTTGAGCGGCAGCGGGTTCTTTTTCATCCGGTTGACCTGGCCCACCAAGTTTTGGCTGCTTACCGGGTCAAACTGTATTCGGAGATGCATCGGAATCCAATTTTTAAGAGATGAGGAAGCGCTTGCCGCGGTCTTTCTTTGCCCGGCCCGCATTGGCAGTGGCCCCCGAGCTCTTAGGAAAGTTCTTAGTCCGGCGGCTACCCAATGGTGCCGTTAAGGAGGGAATGGTCACGGAAGTGGAAGCTTATATCGGTCCGGCTGACCAGGCCTCTCACGCGGCGGGCGGCCGGCGAACATCGCGCAACGAGGTGATGTACGGTCCGCCCGGCCAAGCCTACGTCTACTTCACCTACGGGATGCACTGGTTGCTGAACGTAGTCACTGCGAAGAGAGGGGATCCGCAGGCAGTGTTGATTCGAGGGCTGAATGTTATCTCCGGCCCCGCCCGCTTGACCAAGCTTTTGGGGATCGACGGGGAGCTCAACGGCGAGGATTTGGTTGGCAGTTCCCAGCTTTGGTTCGAAGATCGCGGTGTCCGAATTCGCCCGACCGAGATTGAAAGGACCCCCCGGGTCGGAGTGGGGTACGCGGGGGACTGGAAGGACAAACCTTTCCGCCTTGTTCTTAAGCGCTCTCAAGCTCCGCGGGGAGGAAGGCCCTCCAGAGTATGATTGTTTTCCGATGTTTTGAGGAGGGTTTCCTTCCTTTTGTTCGGGGAAAAGACCTCTTAGGGGCTTGA
Source organism: uncultured Candidatus Saccharibacteria bacterium (assembly GCA_964512075.1). Classification (GTDB taxonomy): domain Bacteria; phylum Patescibacteriota; class WWE3; order 9FT-COMBO-53-11; family 9FT-COMBO-53-11; genus CAZEID01. The sequence continues at coordinate 20,893 of CAZEID010000020.1, forward strand.
CTTTTGCAGGCGTCGTGCCTAAAATTGTCCCGCAGGCCCCTGCCCAAAGCTTACTTCACTGTGGGCTTTGTTTATTCAAGCGATGAAGTTGAATATTAAGCCACTTTTGGACAATGTTTTGATTGAGCCATTAGAGCGGGAGACTCAACTCCCCTCCGGTTTGGTGATTCCCGATACTGCCAAAGAGAAGCCCCAGGAGGGGAAAGTGGTAGCAGTGGGTCCTGGCAAGATGGAGAAGGGGGAGATGATTAAGCCCCAAGTTAAAGTCGGTGACCGAGTAATTTACAAGCGCTATGGGGGAGATGAGCTAAAAATTGATGGTAAGGACTATTTGATAGTTTCGGCGGACGATATTCTTGCCGTCATCGAGTAAGATGCCTAAGCAGATTATTTACGCGGAAGAAGCCCGCGAGAAAATGAAAATCGGAATTGATAAGCTCGCCCGGGCCGTGGTGACCACCTTGGGCCCGAAGGGCCGAAATGTTGCGATCGACAAGAAGTGGGGAGCGCCCAACGTTGTTCATGATGGGGTGACGGTGGCAAAAGAGATTGAACTGGAGGACCCGTTTGAGAATATGGGGGCCCAGTTGGTGCAAGAGGCGGCCAGCAAGACTAATGATGTCGCCGGCGACGGAACCACTACCGCGACCCTTTTAGCTCAACAGATTGTGACCGAAGGGATGAAGGCCATTGCGGCCGGGGCGAACCCAATGCTGCTCAAGCGCGGAATTGAAGAAGCCGTTAATTTAGTCGTCGAGCAGATTAAGAAGATGGCCAAGCCGATCCGGACTAAGGAGGAGAAAGCCCAGATCGCCACAATTTCCGCCCAAGATCCGACGATTGGGTCGTTGATTGCGGAAGCGTTTGAGAAGGTGGGTGACAACGGCGTGGTGACTGTCGAGGAGGGCAAGGGAATGGAAACTTCGGTGGATTACAAGGACGGAATGGTTCTCGACAAAGGTTACGCCTCTCCTTACTTCATCACCGATTCTGAACGGCTCGAGGCCGTGATCGAAAATCCTCGCATTCTGGTAACTGACGCCAAACTTTCTTCAATGAATGATCTGCTCCCCTTGCTAGAGGGAGTGGTAAAGGTTTCTAAAGATTTGGTTTTCATCGCAGATGACATTGACGGGGAGGCGCTCGCAACTCTGATCGTCAACAAGCTTCGCGGCACGATTAATGTGGTCGCAATTAAGGCCCCGGGGTTTGGCGATCGGCGGAAAGAAATGTTGCAAGACATCGCGGTCCTAACTGGCGCAACTTACATCAGTGAGGAAACGGGTCGAAAGCTAGATTCGGTTACAGTTGAGGACCTCGGTTCGGCCGATCGGGTGATCGCTGGCAAGGAGGAGTCAATCATTGTCGGAGGGCATGGCAAGAAGGCGGATATCAGTGCTCGGATTGAGTCTCTCAAGAAGGAAATTGCGCAAACGACCTCCGAGTACGACAAGGAAAAGCTTGAAGAGCGCCTAGCGAAGCTTTCCGGCGGGGTGGCGGTAGTTTCGGTCGGGGCCGCAACCGAAGTGGAGATGAAGGAGAAGAAGCACCGGGTGACCGACGCCTACGAAGCGACCCGGGCCGCGTTGGAGGAAGGAATTGTTGTGGGCGGAGGAGTGGCGCTCTTGCGGGCCCGGCGGGTTTTGGAGAAGGTGCCCCAGAAAGGTGATGTCGAGACTGGCTACAAAATTGTTTACGATGCGTTGGACAAGCCGATTCGAGCGATTGTGGCCAACGCGGGCGCCGATGCGGGGTATGTGGTTGCCGAGGTGGAAAAGAAGAGCGGGCCCGAGGCCCCAACTTACGGTTGGGACGCCCTTGCCGGCGAGTTTGGCGACCTGGTCAAGAAAGGAATTATTGACCCCGCGAAAGTAACTCGGTCGGCTCTGCAAAATGCCAGCTCGGTTGCGGTGATGGTTCTAACAACCGAGGCCCTGATCGCAGACAAGCCCGAAGAGAAGAAAGAAACCCCCGCCACGCCTTCCGGCGGAATGGGCGAATATTGATCTGAATTTTCTCCTTGCTTTTCTTGGAACGTAGACATTATTTACGTTCCTTGCCGACCCCGACTTCCTGTGGTATAAGTTAGCTATCTTTTCGGTTGGGAAGGAGAGCGACGTGGCCAAGAGAAAGTGGGTGCCGGCGATTGAACGAACCTTCGCAACGGCGTTTGTGGCAGCGATGGGAGGAATCGTTTTGGGAGTGGCCGGGGGAAATCTATTGCCGGTCTTCCCGGAGGTTTCCTCCGCCGTCTGGATCCTGGCCGGGTTCTTCGGCTTGATCGTTACCCTCGCTGCGATCGTCAGTGCGATCTGCTACGACGATGAAGTGACGAAGTTGGTGGAGTTAATTTATCGAAGAGGTTGAGGATAAGCTCTCACCAAGCCTGCGAGGATAACTTTCGCTCTCGGAGTCCGTCTCCCCACGGACTCCTTTTTGTTACATTAAGGCCAGCGAGGGGGTGAGGAATCCATGCCCAAGAAACTTTTGCTTTTGGTCGGGGCCGTTCTTATTTTGGGTCTGGCTTGGGGCGGTTGGACGTACATCCGGAACCGCGGCCAAAATGGTGAGGGCACTGCCATTCCCGGGGGGGAGGAATCCACGGTAGGATCCCCGGAGTGTCCGATCGGGGGCTACTGGAGCGCGGGCGGAATCGAGTACCGTATTACAGGTTACGAAAGTCACACCTTGGGGGGGAGTTCCCGACGGCTTTGTTGTGGGACTTGGGAGGACACCGGTGAAGATCAGAAGATGAAGTACTGCTATGATGTCAACGCCGGGGATTATCACATCGCGTGGGTCGCAAATACGGAGACCGGAGGAAAGTACGCCAAATCAATGGAAAGCTACCAGCAGGGGGAGCAAACCTGCTTTCGGCTTTTTGATGCCCAAGAGAGGCCGGTGGCTGAAAGCTGCCAGTAATTTATCTCCTTACCGATCGTAGCTGATCTTTATCCCAAACATTGGAATCGGGCAGAAGTAGCCGCCTTGTTTTTGGTGTCGATGTAGACGCTGATCCAAAAGTCGTACCGGCAGAAGAACGTTCGGCTCTGACCGTAGACCGATCTTAGCGATTAGCTAGAATCTAAGGAGATGAAAAGTCTATCCAGGAAACTGCGCTATTTTGGGGGGTTGGTTTTATTGCTCAAGAACTGGCCGCAGGTTCTCGGCCATTTTCTCACCAAGTCTAATAAAGGTGGTTACTTTCGTTTTCGGAACGGGTTGGTGATGAGGTATGCCCAGTGGGTGGAGGTGGAAGAAGTGCTCGGTACTTTTGTTCGCCGCGACTATGGGACCGTATCGGCGGGTGCAACGGTGGTAGATGTTGGAGCGAGCTTAGGTTCTTTTTCTCTCTTCGCTGCCCGGCAAGGGGCCCGGGTGTTAGCGTTCGAGCCCGCACCGGAATCCTTTGCGCTTCTGACCAAGAACATTAAGCTCAACCGGTTGAAGAACCGGATTAATTCCTTCCGCTTGGGGGTGGCCGGTCGGCCCGGGAAGCGACCCCTCTTTCTTACTCCGTTCTCACCCCTGAGTTCTTTTTTCGGTCGGGGAACGAAGGCGATGGTAGACTGTACCACGCTCGAGGAGGTTTTTCGGGCCCATCGGCTGAAGTCTTTGGACCTTTTGAAGCTCGATTGTGAGGGGGCTGAGTATGAAATTCTTTACCAAACGCCGCCGGAAATTCTCAAAAAGATCAAGGAAATTCGACTTGAGTATCATGTGCTTCCAGGGAGGCGGACCAACCCGGAAGGCCTGACGGAGTTCCTCGTGCGTCGCGGTTTTGCGCTAGTCTACCAGCGCCGGGACGCTTCGAGTTCCGGGATACTTCATTTTCGGCGCTTGCAATCCGAGTAATTTTTCTGGTACGTTAAATTTGCTGCCCCAAAGTCCTTCTGAAGTCCGCCGCCCTCTTGGGCGGACGGAGGAGGATACCTGCCGATGAAGTTCCTGCCTAGGAAATCGCCGAAAGGCGACAGGTCCGTCAGGACCGCAGCGGTTCTTATAGCTTTGCCACTTCTCTTCTTTGCGAGTAGCTCGCTAGGGCTGCTTTTCTCCACTTCGTCACTGTTAGTTACCTCCTCGGCGGAAGAAACCATCCGCCCTACTACCACTGGCCCGACGATTTTTGGGAGTATTCCGCCGGCGGGGATTGTACTGGGAGAGAGTGCTGTCCCCGCCGAGGCGCGCTTGGCGATCCTGCGTAGTTTTTTGGCTTCTTACCACTCCCCCCTGGTTCCCTACGCGGAGCTGATCTTGGAAACTTCGGAAAGGTACGGGTTAGATTGGCGCCTTTTAACCGCCATTGCGGGGAACGAGTCGCTCTTTGGGCGGGTGATGCCGGTGAACCCCCTGACGGGAGGGAACTGCTACAACGCCTGGGGGTGGGGGATTCACTCCCGCGGAACCCTTTGCTTCTCCTCTTGGGAAGAAGGGATCGAAACCGTGGCCCGGGGCCTAAAGAAGGATTATCTCGACCAGGGGTTGAGGACGGTAGAGCAGATTATGCTTAAGTATGCTCCCGTATCGGTGGCGAACGGTAGCGGTTGGGATAATTCGATCAACTTCTTCATGGAGCGCCTCGAGCGCGCTCAAAACTACCGGCAGTAAATTTAGCCAACAAAAACCCCGGCACGGTTGTACCAGGGTTAGGAAGTTGTGAGGTCTTTTCCCGTTCTCCGGCGGTGAGGATATAATCTTCGGGGAAGCCGAAGCTGCAAGCTCTTCGGTTAAACCTCCCACTGTCGCTCTCTTCTCTTTCTTTAGGAGGCGCGAGGAGGATTCGAACCTCCGTGCGGCGGGTTGCACCCCGCCGGCCTCTCCCCTCGGCCACCGCGCCACCCTAATTTTACCCAAAAGGGTTTTTGCCTAGGTGTTCTTGAGCGCGTCGAATCATTCTCGCAGCTTTTCTGAACTCGTTTTGCCGAATCCACTTTTGGGCGCAGCGAATCGCGCGCTGGGCCTTTTTGCGAGCAGGGACGTAGGGTCGTTCTACCCAAGTGTCTAGGTTGGCGACCAGGCCTTCCAGGTAGCGGAGCATGCCCGCGGTCTTTTGGGGGTCGGGGGTTTGAAGCGGCTTCTCCAGATCGAAAAGTCGCTCTGGATGCTCAAGTGCCTCCAGGACATTTCGGAGGCAGATTTCGCGAGTGCGTTTGAGGTCAGCCCGGCGAGTTCGCTGGAGAGCCGCCGCCGCCTGAGCCCGGCCGACGATGTGGGGCCGAATCCCGCTTTCGAAGAAGACCGTGTGTTCGCGGTCCCAAAGAATGTGTTCCTGCTGTCTTCGCAGGTGATCAAGATCTTCCACCTGTTGGTAGATTAGTAGCAGGTCCATCCCGCGGTGGCGGATTAGCCCGTGCTCGCCCTGATCCGCTTTGTTAAGCCGGCCCAGTTTCTCTAGATCGTTAGCGGGTGCGGGGATCCAACGCGGAACCAGAAAAATTCCTTGGGACAAAGTGGTGCGATGCCGGGGCGTCAACCGGACTCGCACGGCTTCCTTTACGATTAGGATTGGGGTGTCGCCCAATTGGTCTGCTTTGAGAATCCCATGCTTCAACCAGCGGGAAACTTGATAACCCCGTAAAGACGGGTGGCGCCGGTTGCGCTTGGCCATCTCTCCTCCCTTGTTCAGTTGGTGCTTTTATTATGGAGTGCCCGAAGCGAAAATCAAGAGGTAGAGGATTTTTATTTTCTGGGAAAGTATTTCCGATTCCTTAGCTTTTCCGGCAGGAGGCTATCTCGAGGGTATTTCTCGTACCCTTTTCCATAACCAAGTTCTTTCATCAGCTTGGTCGGGGCATTCCTAATGCTTAGGGGAATGGGGAGGTTGCCAAATTTCTTGACATCGCTTAGTGCACTCATATAAGCGTCATAGGCGGAGCGATCTTTCTTCGCTAGGGCGAGGTAGACGGTGCCGTGGGCGAGGTTTTCCTGGCACTCCGGGTAACCGATGGTCTCGCAGGCGCGGAAGACTTCGTTGGCGACTACCAGCGCCGTGGGTTGAGCCATCCCAATATCTTCGGAGGCGAAAATTACCATTCGGCGGGCGATAAAGAGTGGATCCTCACCGGCATTAACCATTCGGGCGAGGTAATAGAGAGCCGCGTCCACGTCGCTAGCCCGGAGCGATTTAATAAAGGCACTAATGGTGTTGTAATGCTCCTCTCCGAGTTGGTCATAGCGAAGAAATTTACTCTGGAGCGCGCTCTTCAAGTTGGCAAGCGTAGTTTTTCGGTAGAGCCGGGCGGTCGCCTCGAGCAGGTTGAGGGCCTGCCGGGCGTCGCCATTGGCGAATTCGATCAGAAAATTCTCAGCGTCTTGGGCCAACCGGGAGATTTTTAGTTTCTGTTGACCCCCGCGGATTATTTCGCGCAGCTCTTTTTTTTCTAGCGGTTCCAGGACGAAGACCTGGCAGCGGGAGAGGAGGGGTGAGATGACTTCAAAACTAGGGTTTTCGGTAGTGGCACCGATAAGTGTGATTGTACCCTTCTCGACGTAGGGGAGGAGGTAATCTTGTTGAGCTTTGTTGAAACGGTGGATCTCGTCGAGGAAAAGGATTGTCCTTTCTTTTAATCTCCGAGCGGTTTGAACGATCTTTTTAATATCTTCTTTTCCCGCTGAAACTGCGGAAAGGGCGAAGAACTGTCCCCCAACCTCATTGGCGATTACTTGAGCCAGGGTAGTCTTGCCGCACCCGGGTGGTCCCCAGAAAATCATAGAGGACACCTGCCGAGTCTTGATTGCTAAGTAGATCGGCTTACCCTTGCCGACTAGATGTTCTTGGCCGACAAATTCCTCCAGTTTCTGGGGTCGGAGCTGATCGGCCAGCGGCGAGCCCATTCGTTTATTCTCCCTCGACGGGGACTGTAGACTTGCGTCCTCCCGCTCCCGCCTTTAGGGGAACTCGAATTTTCAGGACCCCATCCTCTAGCTTGGCGCGGGCCTGGCGCTCCTCTACCTCCTTCGGGAGGGTGGTAGAGTAGTGGAACTCGGAGAGGCGCTGAGCGCGATAGACGGCAGTCTTCTCCTTCTTTTCTTCCTCGCTTTCTCGGTGGACGGCATCCACCTTGAGAACTCCCTCGGAGACCTCGACGGTAATTTCATCTTTCTTTACCCCGGGAACGGGGGCTTCCACCACAATCTCGCCCTTAGTTTCGTAGATGTTGAGACCCGCCGAGGCAACTCGAGGAAGGTCCTCCTCTGGCCCGTAGCCAAAGAAGCGGAAGATGGATGGAAAATCAAAATCGTAGTAAGCCATAATTCACCTCCTTTCCTTATTCTGGAGGTGCGAGCCGGATTCGAACCGGCGTGAGACGCTCTGCAGGCGCCTGCCTAACCACTCGGCCATCGCACCTCGCATTTCCTCGTATATTTTAACACTGGACTTCTCTCTGTTAAACTCTCCTTAGAGTATGAAGAAGTTGCTACTGCTTTTGCTGGTGCTGGGGCTGATTGGGGCGGTTTACTTTGGGGGGGTGATTTCGAAGAAAGCGGCGCTTTCAGTTACTTCCGATCCCTCCGGCCAAAAGGTTCTTCTCGACAACCAGGAAGTAGGGACTACCCCCTTCCTTTCCGATCAGCTGGAGGAGGGGAATCCGGTTCTAAGCTTTGGCAACTTTACCCAAAAGATTCGCTTAACTTCGGGGGCGCTTTCGGTCGTGAATTGGGTTTTAGGTCCGGCCGAAACTTTTTCCGCTGGGGAAATAGTCTGGTTCTCGAATTCCTCCACCGGCAGCGAACTGCTAGTGATTACCAAGCCGGTGGCGGAAGTTTTCTTAGATGGTGAGTCGTTGGGGGAATCCCCGCTTTCTCGCTCCGTGGCGCCGGGGGAGTATGATTTGGAGATAAAAAAGGAGGGGTATTTCCCGCGGAAGCTAAGGATCTCTATCAGAGAAGGGTTCCGACTGAATGTTTCCGCCAATTTAGCGCTGGACCCGTTTCCCCCCTCGGCCAAGGCCTTAGCTTCTCCCAATCCCAATCTGGCGGTTTGGGACCTCTCGTTAGGTTCGGGGACATTATTAGCGGATCCTTCTCTGTGGGTAGCCGGAGCGGTTTTTTGGGCCTCTCGGAGGGAGAATCCGGAAGTCTACCATTTTTTCCTAACGACCGCGGGAAGCCTCTACGATGCCCAAGGTTCGGAAGTTTCGTTAAGTTCACTAAGTCGGAGTGAGGAGAAGAAAACTTTAGGGTACTTGGGGGACGGATCCGGTAATTTAACTGCCGCGGCGCGAACAACTCTTAATGCGTTAGCGGTGAAACTTTATCCCGTACCGCCCCAGGTCCAGGTTTTGGACACTGGAATCGGCTATCTTCGGGTCCGCTCCGGTCCGGGAAAGAGTTACAGCGAGATTGGCCGTGCCGAAGTTGGCAGTAAGTTTACCTATCTGGGCGAGCAGGGCGACTGGTTTAAGATTAATTTCAACGGTAAGGAGGGTTGGGTTTCCAAGGATTACTCAAAGAAGCTCTAAAGAAAAGGCCGTCTCGACTAAAGACGGCCTCCCCCTTTACCAAGGAAGGTGGGTTTGGACAATTCCCCGATTCCGCCAATAGAAGAACCGGTTGATGCGAGCCAGCAGTTTTCGGCGCCGGTAGGTCCGCTGGCGGTGCTGACGTTCTTGCAACATCCAGGCGGCGTATCCGTCGCCGGCAGTCCAGACCTTTTCTAACAGACCTTCATCCGAAAGTTCGGAGTAATTCTGGGCGAGCCAACCCGGAACTCCCACAACTCTCCTCCTTTAGGTAGGTTTGGTGTCAGCATTCTAGCGCTCGGGTGGATTGCTGTCAATTTTAGATCGCGTAAAGAATGAGAAAACTGAGAAGAACCCAAACCAGGACGGCTATTAGTAGGGGGCGGTCGGTTAGCAAAACTTTCTCCGGCGATTCTCCTTCCTTCTTCTCGTAAATTACGTAAAGGTAACGGGCGACTCCATAGATGATCAACGGGACCGTCAAAAGAGACCATTTGGGCGAGGCTAGGGTAGGAGGGAGGAAATCGGCAAACGCGGCGGAACCAATCGGTGAAGTTTGAAAAGTGAAGATGGAGTAAGCCAGGGTGGTATAAGCCGCCGACATTGCAATCGTTGCGTCGAGTAGCGGGTCGGGATAGTGACGGAGAGTGGCTCGGGTAAATAGCCGCTGGTGCAGTTTGGACAGTAGGGTTCGCTCCGAGCGCCGCTTACCGAACGCCAACAACAGGGCCAATCCGATCACCGATAGGACGAGCCAGGAAGAGATGGGGGTAGGGAGGACGAACGCCCCCGCGTAGACGCGCACGACGAATGCGGCTGCTACCCAAAGCGCATCTAGAATGATTACGTTTCTCACCCACAAGCTGTAGGTTAGTTGTAAAAAAATGAAAAACACTGAAATGCCAAAGAAATACTGGTTGAATCTGGTAAACGTGTAGGCAAGCGTTCCTCCGCCCAAAAGAATCGCGAAGACTAAAGCCCCAGGAACGGGAAGCTCTCCTGAAGCAATGGGCCGAACCTTTTTTATCGGATGTTGGCGATCTTTCTTCCGGTCAACAATGTCATTAATAACGTAGGCGGTAGAAGAAAGAAGCGAGAAAACCAAAGCAGCTTCGAACAGGCGCGAGACCACCCCGGGTCGGAGGATTCCCCCGCCAAAGAACACCGCGGCAAAGAGTGCAAGATTCTTGACCCATTGTCGGGGGCGGGCAGAGATGAGCAGCGCTTTTAGGTAATTCATGGATAGTTTCTTCCTCTATTATCTACCAACGATCAACTAATAATCACTATAATGCTTTTATGTTCCTCACTCCCCATACCGTTGCCGGCGTGGCGATTGGGGCGGTCGGATCGGACCCGGTTTTGGCCATCCCCGCCGCGCTTTTCTCCCACTTTGTCTTAGATTTGGTTCCGCACTGGGATGAGATCGAACCGGGAAGGTTGGCCGAGCGCTACCAGCGCCTCTCCCCGCGCTCATTCCGGATTATTCTACTGGATGCTCTATTAGGTCTTTCCTTCGCACTACTGTTTGTTTATTGGGCAATGCCGGATTACGGAGTAGGAGTGCGAATTTTGGCCAGTGCCGTCGCCGCGAACCTTCCAGACCTCTTCTATATCCCCCTTGCCTTCTTCGGTAAGAGGTGGGGTTGGGCAATGTGGGTAGTCGAACTTCAGGACAAGATTCAGGCTAGGTCCCGGGCGCCGATTCTTTTCGGGCTTTCGACTCAGCTTTTCGCAATAGTAGTCGGTTTGCTAATAGCGCGGCAAGAAATACTAGTCCAACTGCCGCAAGCTTGGCGAATCCTCTAAGGATTACGGCCGTGGCGGCGAGCGTTGCAACCACACCCCATTCTAAGAGCACAATTTGGGGATGACTCAACCCGGCTTTCATTAAGCGATGGTGGAGATGGGAGTGATCCCCCTGGAACGGCGACTTGCCCGAGCGGATTCGGGAGAAGATTACTAATAGGGCATCTATGATCGGGACTGCTAAGACCAGGAGAGCGGTGCCCGTCTTGGCTCCCGAGAAGATGGAGAGTCCGGCGAGAAGATATCCAAGGAGGAAGGCTCCCCCTCCGAGGTAAATTTTGGCGGGAAAGAAGTTGAGAGGGAGAAATCCGATCAATGCCCCAGCCAAAATAACTCCCAAAACTGCCGTGGCGGGGGTGCCGAGCAAGATTGAAATTGCGGCAATTGCGAAGCTAGCAATGATACCAACCCCGGCGGCCAGTCCATCCAAACCATCCAACCAATCTACCACATTGATGAGGGCGAAAATCCAGATAATTGTGAATGCTTCACTCAAGTAGGGAACCGCATCAAAATGAAAGTACTGTTCTCCCAGGTGGGGCCAAAGCGGATTGCCGACGAAGGTTATCGCCGTTCCGCCGCTAACCAATGCTCCTGCGGCTAAAAGGTGGCCGATGCCCTGGGCCCAGAACGGCAGCGGCCGCAGGTCATCTACGGATTGGACTAGCGCAATAATTGCCCCTCCCAGTAGCAGCCCCTTGAGAGGGGAAGTTAAGGGAAAAAAGAGGATGGTTGCGGTGGCGAAAGAAAGGAAAAGCGGAATGGCTCCCAAGCGGGGAATCGCCCGGACTTGAGGGTAGGGACCGTGCGGTTGATCGAAGAGGTGGAGGCGATAGGTAATCCCAACAACGACCGCCGTGAGAATCAGGCTTAGAACAATGGTCGCGCCTAGGGGGAGGAGAAGGGGGTAGGTTTCTCTTTCAACCGCGGTAGTTGGAAGCGGAAAGATTCGGAGAATCCGCACGAGGGCGCTGGAAAGAATGACGCTTACGAATAGGGAAAGGAAAGCGGGAAAAAAGGCCGCCGCTCTTTCTCTTTGGCGGAGAAGCAATTCGGCCACGAAGGCGTTTCCGACCCAGAAAAATAACGCGAGGAGCGGAACCGACCAAAGAAGCAGCTTGGCTGCCAGTTCTTGTCCGGCAGTGAAGAGGAGGGGGACTTCCGCGGGTAAAGACGGATAGGCTAAAAGAAGGGCAAAGGCGCCGACGGCGATCGCTAGTGCGGCTAGCCCAAAGGCGCCGAGGAGGGTTGGAGTGCCGAAGATCTTAAGAGGCATTTTTTGCCGCCCGCCCTTTTGGCTCGGCCGAAATTGCAACTGAGCTTCGCGAGGACCGCACTTTAGGGGTAGGCCAAAATTCCAACCGCTTGCCGATCATTAAGCGGGTTTCGGCATCAAGGTAAGGAGCAAAGTTATAGAGGAGCAGGTTGACAACGACCAGCGGACCCTCTACCCAAGTCCAGAGTTTCTTCCACCACGACCAATTTGCGGGCATTGGTCGCACAATCTTATTGCGGAAGATGGTAATCGGGAATAGGATTACTAAAGCCGCGGTTAGAACCACCCCCGAGATTTTGGGGAGCAAGTATCCTAGGGTGGTGAGTTTAATTTCCGGGTTTACCAGGCTAAGGATGGCGAACCCGAAAGTAATCAAAAAGGCCAGGGTGTACCAGATGGCAAATTTTTCAATCAGGTGATACAGTTTTGAGATTTTTAATCCCAACGGAACCTTGGTAGTGAGGAATCCCTTCATCGCGATCGGGAAGGTTACCACGCCCCAGCCCCAGCGCAGAAGCTGTTTGTACTGGGAAACGTGGGTGCGGAGCAGGCCTTGGTCTTGGACGGCGTCGGCGTAAACGGGGATGTAAAAGTGGTTCCCTTCGAACCGGCCTTCCTTTTTGAGAAAAGCGTTCCAGTAGAAAGTGGTGTCGTCCACCCCAATCGCGGGGTCCCAAAATCCGGCTTCAATCAATGTGGGGAGGGCCACGGAATAGCAGGACCAAGTGTCTTTGGTGTTCGGTTCTACTACCCAGGAAGAGAGAACCGCAAGTGTGATCGAGTTGGCCTGGATCCGCATCAGGGAAGGAACCTCCCAAAGGTTGTTGTCGAAAAGATAAACCGCGGTTTGATAGAACTTGTCGAATCGATGGGGATCGGTGAGGAAGGCGTACCCTAACCGGGCGAGGAATTGAGGATGAAGCCGCATATCCGCATCTAGGGTGGTGACGAGGAAGTCTTCCACAGGCAAGCCCCGCTTTTTGATTTCTTTTAGCGCTATCTTAGCGGCCCAGGTGCGGTTGGCAGCGGCTCCGACTGCCTCTCCTGGCAAACCGTAAGGATGCGCGGTGGTCCAGACCGTTCCTAAACTTCTTCCGAATTTTTTCTTGATTCTTTCAATGTCGGCAAGGACGCGGGGAGCGAATTTTTCCTCTGCCGAAAAGACAATAAAGAGGTTCTCCTTGGGGTACTTTTGGTCGGCAAGAGAGGCAAACGACTCCGCCAAAACCTCGTAAGGCTCGTTCACCGCGGGGATAACTATCAGGTGTTTGAGGTGTTCCGACCCCCAAATTTTTTGGAATTTTTTAGACCAATCAGTTTGTAGCTCCTGCCGATAGCGCCGGTAGCCCACGACTATTCCGACGAGGTGGACAAGGGCGCGGTAAACCCAAAAAATTACGAGGAAGGTAAGGAAGAAGGCGACCGCTAACGGTGCAATTTTCCCTAGCCAAATCGGGGAAAGAACGACCGACCATGTGATTAGTCCCGGCAGAATCTCAAAAGCTCGCTGGAGAACCGCGTCGTATTTCTGGACTAACTTTTTCATTCTTGCGCTTTCTATTCTACCCCAGGCGAGGAAAGAGAGGTCGGGCGGGGGCAATTTTACCGGTGAATTGCTTCCTAATCTCATCCGCGGTTTGCGGCGTGAAGGGCTCCAGGGCTTCGGCAATGTCCAAAATGCCCCCCAGTCCCTCTCGACCAACCACGAGCTCGCCAATTCGTTTTAACGACTTCCGGTTTTCCCACGGCCGCCTTTCACTTAGCCAGTTATCTAAGGCGGAGATATTTTTTTGAATTAGCTCCAGGGCGTTATCAAACCGGTAATTCTCGATTTGGGATCCAATCTCATGAATCAGTCGCAGTTTTCTTACTTTTTCAACCTCATTAATTTTCAAATTTGCCTTGGCGGCCAGGGTCGAAACCCTTGAGATCAGGTTTCCTAAGCTGTTGGCGAGATCCGCGTTGTAGGTTTCTTTGAGCCTGTTTTCCGAGAAATCCCCATCCTCAAACGGCGAGAATTTTGCTAGGAGGTAGTAGCGGACCGGATCGGCGCCATACTTTTCCGCGAGGGCAAACGGGTCGATTACATTTCCTAAAGATTTGCTGATTTTTCGGCCCCCCACCGTGAGGTAGCCGTGCACAAAGATTTCGGTCGGCCGAGGAATTCCCGCGGAGAGAAGGATCGCGGGCCAATAAACGGCGTGGAAGCGGAGGATCCCCTTGCCGATCACGTGGACGCGGTTTTCGTTTTCGAGCCAGTACTTCTTGAACTTCGCGCCGTTTTCGGCATACCCGAGAGCATTGATGTAATTGGAAAGAGCGTCGAACCAGACGTAGATGACTTGGGAATCATCTCCGGGGACGGGGATGCCCCAATCTTTTGCCCTCTCTCTGGAGCGGGAGATCGAAAAATCTTCCAAGCCTTGTTTGATGAAGGAAAGGACCTCGTTCTTGCGCGCGGGCGGTACGATTCTGAGCTCGTCAGACTCGATGAGCTCTTCCAGCTGTTTCTGGTACTTCGAAAGGCGGAAGAAATAATTCTCTTCTTCCACTAGCTCAAGGACCGTGCCGTGTTCCGGGCATTTGCCGTCAATTAGTTCCTTCTCGGTGTAGAACTGTTCACAGCCGACGCAATATCGGCCGCGATATTTCTTTTTGTAGATATCTTGGGGATCGCAGGATCGCCAGAGTTTCTGCGCCCCTTTCGTGTGGCGCTCTTCCGTGGTGCGAATGAAATCATCAAAAGATAGATTCAGTGCGCCTTTCAGTTCCTCAAATCTCTGGGAACTTCGATCCACGAACTCCCGGACGGGGATGCCCGCCTTCTCGGCCGATTGAACGTTTTTGAGGGCGTTCTCGTCGGTGCCCGTCAGGAAGAAAGCGTCTTCGCCGATCTGACGGTGATACCGGGCGAGAACGTCCGCTTGGACTGCTTCCAAGGCGAACCCGATGTGGGGAGCGGCATTGACATAGGGGATCGCCGTGGTGACGTAGAACTTTTTTTCCTCCATTTCAGTTAATAATATCTTAAGACCGGCTGAGGTAAATCTCCGAGAGGAGGAGAATTAATCCCAGCAGTCCGGCGTTGACCCAGGTGAAAATCCCTAAGAGCTTCATTCCGCCGAGGAGAAGAACGTATCCGGCGAGGAAAAAGGATCGGCGCGCGGCGGGGTAAAAAATGACTCCCGGGGCCCGGTCGGTGAGGATCCTCCCCCACTGGTGGAAAAGAAAGAGGAAGGTGAAAAAAACGGCGGCCGCAAAAGTTACTAGGAAAAAGATTCGATTAGAGAGAGGCTTCGGTGAAAAGTTGAAGAGCATGTAAGCC
>CAZEID010000021.1:0-26339 GCA_964512075.1 uncultured Candidatus Saccharibacteria bacterium
GAAACAAAGCCCGCAAAAATCGATTCCTTAATTGAAAAAGATTTTTGCGCGCGCCCTCTAAAAGATGTTTCAATCCGAAATTATCGCTTTGCAGGAAAATCTTTTTGCCAAAAAAGATTTTCTAAAAAAGATTGGCTCGAACCCGCTCCTGCGAGAGCGGACGGTTTTTGTAGAATACAAAAACCCTTGGAAATTGCTTGAAAATTCGTCCGCCGAAGCGAGGGGCGAAGCCCCGAGCGAGGCGGGAAACGCAAACTTTACAACTTGGCTGGGAGACTAGGATTCGAACCTAGAGTTTCTGCGTTCAGAGCGCAGCGTGTTACCGTTACACCATCTCCCAAGGAGCGCTGAAATCATTTTACCACTCCGCTTGTTGTTAGCCGAGCACCACTCGTGATTACTAGTTGGTTGTGAACTCTAGGTCAATTGCTTAATCCTTACTATTTTAGTAATAATTAACTCAAGATGCCGAGGTTGATTACTTCCCGCGGAGACTACGGGATACTTTTAATGGCTTCTTTGGCGAAAGATCCGGACAAGCGGTCTCATTCTATCGCCGAAATCGCGGCTTCTTACCACCTCCCTCAAGCTTTTCTAGAGCAAATCGCCTTTGATCTGCGCAGATCCCGGTTGTTAATTGCCCAACGCGGCCGAAATGGTGGTTATCGGCTTGCCCGGAGCCCCGAAATGATCAGTTTGGTGGAGATTCTGGAGGTTTTGGAAGGACCGATCCAGACCGTTCCTTGCCAAGATTCTCAGTGTACTCTCTCCGATTGTGCCACTCGGGGATTTTGGGAGGTTCTCCAGCGGAACTTGCACAAAACTCTTCAAAGAATCACTCTCGCCGATCTGGTGGTGGGAAGTCCCCACCGGCTCCTGTCAATTACCGATGGCCCGCGACTGCCGCTCCGGGGCATCTAAGCTCGCCGAATGATGAAAGAACAAATCCTAGCCGCGCTTAAAAAAGTTAAAGACCCCGAACTGGGAATGAATGTGGTGGATCTCGGCCTCATTTATCAAGTTGCCGAGGTTCAAGATGGAATAAAAATTGCAATGTCCATGACCACTCCTTTTTGTCCTTATCTTTCTCAACTGGTTGATCAAGTGAAGAGGGCAGCGGAGGCGGTCCCAGGAGTTAGGAGGGCTGATGTTCAGTTAGTTTGGAATCCGCCTTGGACTCCCCAAAGGATGTCAAAAGAGGCGCGGGCGGAGTTGGGAATCTTATGAGAAAAATTAAGGATTTAAAGGGACGCGATCGTAAGATCGCTAAACTCACTAAAAGCGAATTAAAAATTGAGAATTTAAGGGTTTCTGCGGAAGGCAAAGAGATCATTAAGGGAATAAGCTTAGAGGTTGAAGCAGGAGAAGTCCACGCTTTAATGGGCCCGAACGGATCGGGGAAATCCACCCTTGCTCAAGCGCTCGCTGGCCATCCTAACCTTCACGTTTCTGGAGAAGTTTCTCTCGGGGGAAAGGTAATTTCCCGTCTCAAGCCCGAAGAAAGGGCGCGAGCCGGACTTTTTCTCGCCTTCCAATATCCAATCGGAACGGAAGGAGTTTCACTCTTTAATTTCCTGAAAACCGCCCGGAGAAATCAGGGTCAAGATTCCTCCCCGGCGACTTTCCTATCTGAGCTGAAGGCCTGCGTTTCTAAGGTCGGGTTGAAGGAATCCTTTCTCAAGCGGGATGTGAATTTGGATTTCTCCGGTGGGGAGAAGAAGCGCTCCGAGGTCTTGCAGGCTCTGGTGCTTAAGCCGAAGATTGCGATCTTTGATGAGATTGACTCCGGCTTGGACTTGGACGCACTGAAGCTAATTGCGAAAACTATCCGGGGGTTGGCAGAAGCCGGGGCGGGGGTTTTGGTGATCACCCATTACCAGCGGATTCTGAATTACCTCGCACCGGATTTTATCCATGTCTTAGTAGACGGCCGAATTGTGGAGTCGGGATCGGCCGATTTGGCAAAGCGGTTGGAAGAGCGAGGTTACCAAAGTTATCGATGAAAAAATCCTTTGGAGGATTAGCTCGGAACTACCAATTTGGGTTTTCCGATCCCGAGAAATACGTTTTCAAGTCTGAGAAAGGGCTCTCCCCGAAGGTGGTGGAAAAGATTTCAGCCCTGAAGGGAGAACCCTCTTGGATGCGGGAATTTCGTTTGCGGGCGTTAACTGTTTTTGAGGAAAAACCCCGTCCAACTTGGGGGGCGGATCTCTCCGGAATCAATTTTGCCGATATCTACTACTATCTGCGGCCGACCGACCGGTTGGTAGGGAGTTGGGACGCGGTTCCTTCCACCATCCGCCGAACCTACGAGAGGCTCGGAATTCCTCGAGCCGAGCGGGCCTTCCTGGCAGGGGTGAAGGCGCAATACGAGAGCGAGGTTGTCTACGGCTCGCTGAAGGAGGAGTTGGCCCGCCAGGGGGTGATTTTCTTAGGAATGGACGAAGCCCTAGCACGTTACCCCGATCTTGTCCGGGAGTATTTTGGGACGGTGGTGCCGCCGCAGGATAATAAGTTCGCGGCGTTGAATTCCGCCGTTTGGAGCGGGGGATCGTTCGTCTACGTGCCCGCGGGAGTTCGGGTTGCTCTCCCCCTCCAGGCTTATTTTCGAATTAACGCCCGCAAAATGGGACAGTTCGAGCGAACCTTGATTATTGCGGAGGAGGGGAGCTTTGTTCATTATGTTGAAGGTTGCACTGCTCCAGTTTACTCGGTGGATTCTCTCCACGCCGCCGTTGTGGAGATTATCGTCAAGAGGGGCGCCCGTGTTCGCTACACTACTATCCAAAACTGGAGCCGGAACGTTTACAACTTAGTGACGAAGCGGGCTTGGGTTGGAGCGGAAGCGGTAATGGAATGGGTAGATGGAAATCTGGGGAGCAAAGTTACGATGAAATATCCTTCGGTTTATCTAATGGGGAAGGGGGCGCGGGGAGAAGTGCTATCCTTGGCCTACGCCGATTCTGGGCAGTGGCTCGATGCGGGGGCGAAAGCAATCCATGCGGCCCCCTACACTTCTTCCTTGATTATTTCTAAATCTGTAAGTCGAGGAGGGGGAAGAACCTCTTACCGGGGGCTTTTGGAGATTCAGCCGGGGGCAGAGGGGTCGCGGTCGCACGTCCGCTGCGACGCCTTGCTTTTGGATCCCCGTTCCCGCTCCGATACCTATCCCACCATGCGCGTAAGTGAGAGGCGCTCCTCCGTTGAGCACGAGGCGACGGTGACGCGAGTAGGGGAGGAGCAATTATTTTACCTCCGGAGTCGGGGGATTCCCGAGAACGAAGCTATTTCTCTAGTGGTGAACGGATTTGTGGAGCCAATCGTGAAAAATCTTCCGTTGGAGTATGCGATCGAGTTGAACCGGTTGATTGAGCTGGAGATGGAAGGGTCGGTGGGCTGAAGGCGGTTCGCGTTTTTTACACCCATGGTTTTCGTCGCGGTGATCGGGAGCAAAACTAAGCAAATTACTATCCCCTTTGCTAAGGAGGGGAAGGAAGAGCAGTTAGTGGTGATTTTTGCGGGTAAGGGCAGCGACCGAATTGAATTGAACCTCTCTGCGATCCATCGCGCCCCGCGGACTAAAGGGAGGATTACGGTCCGAGGAGTTCTCCGCGACCGGGCTGCGATTCGGGTGCGCGGCCTAATTAAGATTGAGAAAAATGCGCAGTGGTCGGAAGATTTTTTGGACGGCCGCGCCCTGCTTTTGGACGAGGGCGCCCAAGCCGAAATTCTTCCCTACTTGGAGATTGAGGCCGATGCTGTACGGGCTTCTCATTCGGCGGCAGTTGGGATGCTGGATCAGGAGCAGCTCTTTTACCTGCGGAGCCGGGGGCTGTCGGAAAGGCAGGCGCAGGGTCTTTTAGTGGCGGGTTTCTTGGATCGGGCGGTTGCGGATCCCTGGAGGAAAAAGATAGCATCAGCGGTAGAGGAGGTTAAGGCCTATGCCTTGGGTTAGGTTTGCCAGAACAACGGAAGTTGGGGAAGGTCAAATCAAGACTTTTTCAGTTGGTAGAAAAAAATTAGCCTTGGCTAAAGTGGGGGGAAAGTTTTTTGCGGTAGACGATGCTTGTACTCACCTCGGCTGCTCTTTAGGGGAGGGGGCGGTTCGGGATGGCCAAGTCGAATGTCCTTGCCATGGGGCGCGGTTCACATTGGCGACGGGCGAAGTTCGGGCGCTGCCGGCGACCGCTCCTCTCCAGACTTATCCGACTCGGGTGGAGGGGGAAACAGTCGCGGTGAAGATTTAAGATGGTGGACTTGACTAAAATTCGGGCGGATTTCCCCATCCTTTCGCGAAAGGTAAACGGCCATCCCTTGGTCTATCTCGATAATGCGGCTACGACGCAAAAGCCGAAGTCAGTTATTGAGACAATCTCGAATTATTACGAAACCTTAAATGCCAACGTTCATCGGGGAGTCCACCGGCTAGCGGAGGAAGCCACCGCGAAGTACGAGGATTCTCGGAAGAAAGTGGCCAAATTTATTGGAGCCTCCAGTCCCAGAGAGATTGTTTTTACGCGCGGAACTACCGAAGCGATCAATTTGGTGGCGTATTCTTGGGGAGAGGCTAATCTCAAGGCCGGGGACACCATTCTTTTGACAATAATGGAACACCACAGCAATTTGGTTCCTTGGCAGTTGCTGGCGCAGCGCAAGGGGCTTCATCTCGATTTTATTCCCGTGACCAAGGCCGGGTACCTAAAGGACCCCGAAGGGATGATTCGAAAATTTCGGCCGAAGCTTTTCGCGTTTGTGCAGGTGTCAAACGTTTTGGGGACCATCAATCCCGCACAGGACCTGATTCGGGTTGCCCACGAAGTTGGGGCCACGGTTTTGGTAGATGGGGCCCAGGCGGTTTCCCACCTGCCCGTAAGGGTGAAGGAGCTGGACTGCGATTTTTACGCCTTTTCCGGCCATAAGATGTTGGGTCCGACCGGAATTGGAGTTCTTTTTTCCAAAACCGCCCTTTTGGAGGAGATGCCTCCTTTTTTGGGGGGCGGGGAGATGATTAAGGAAGTTTTCCTCCGGGAGTCCCGTTATGCGGAACCGCCTTACAAGTTTGAAGCGGGAACGCCGGATATTGCCGGCGTGGTCGGGTTGGGAGCGGCCGTGGAGTATTTGTCGGGGCTCGGGATGGAAGTTATTCGGCAACTCGAAGAAGAATTGGTCTCCTACGCAGAGGCGCGCTTGGCCAAAGTGAAAGGATTAATGATTTACGGTCCCCGGCGGCCCGCCGATCGGGGCGGGGTAATTGCTTTTAACGTGGAGGGAATTCATCCTCACGATTTGGCGACAGTGCTTGACCAAGACGGAATTGCAATCCGGTCCGGAAATCATTGCGCAATGCCGTTGCACGAGCGGCTTGGCGTAGTCGCCAGCGCGCGGGCGAGTTTTGCGCTCTACAATACGAAGGAGGAAATCGACCTTTTGGTCGAGGGGATTGAAAGAGCCAAGAAAGTATTTAAGAGATAGATTCGGAGACTCAATTTTGATGGTGACAGATATTTACCGCGAAGAAGTTTTAGATCACGCGCGAAACCCGCGCAACCGGCGGAAGCTTTCCCAACCGACGGCGGTCGCGCAGGTTTCCAACCCGCTTTGCGGCGATACTCTTAGTTTGGCGGTTGTTTTGGGAGGGAATCCTCCTCGGGTCAGAGAGGTGGGGTTTGAGGCGGAGGCTTGTGTTATCAGCGTGGCGGCCGCTTCGATGCTGACGGAGAAAATTAAGGGTCAAACCGAGGCCGATTTGGCTGGTCTAACCGAGAAGGAGATTTTTTCGTGGTTGGGAGGGGCCCTTACGCCCTCTCGAGTGGAGTGCGCCCTCCTACCACTGAAGGCCCTGCAGGAGGTGCTTAAGGAGGCGAATTTGAAATGAGTTTCGGAATTGGTCAGGAAGCTCCTAATTTTTCCTTGCCGGGTTGCTATCAAGGGCAAACGATGAACTACGCCCTTTCCGACTATCGGGGCCGGTGGGTCGTGGTTTTCTTTTACGTCGGTGACCGAACTTCCGTTTGTTCCACAGAAGTGACCGCGTTCAACGATCGCGTTCGTGATTTTGACCGCTTTAGAGTATCCCTTTTGGGGATCAGTGCTGATTCACTTAACTCTCACCGCAGTTGGGCAGATGAGCTCAAGCTGGAGTATCCGCTCCTTTCCGATGAGGGAAGGACAGCTAGCCGGCTCTACGGGGTTTATGATGAAGGAAGCCGCCGGGACCTGCGCGGGACGTTCGTAATTGACCCGGAAGGAAAACTCCGCTACTTGGCAGTTGGGGAGCCCAAAATCGGCCGGGGAGTTTCGGAGGTTTTGCGGGTAATTCGGGGGTTGCAGACCGGTGAGGCCTGCCCGGCGGATTGGCAGCCGGGTCGCCCGACTCTAGGGGCGGACTGATTTCTATTGAGATAATTTTCCAATCCCCAGAATTGTAAAAATTCCCAAGGTGTGCAGAGCAAAGGTAAGTAGTGCAAAGGTCCGGGTGGGCATTCTTCTGAGAGACGAGAGGATTGCCACTCCGACTTCCGTCGGGAGTGGAGAGGCAATGAAGAGTCCGGCAATTGCGAGGGATAAGTATTTCTGCCAGTGACCTAAAATCATCCGCTCCTCCCTCCTGATGAAGCGCGCAAATTGCGTTTGGGAAAGTTGCGTCAGGTCTTGGGCAAAGAAGCCCTTCAAGAAGAAGAAGATTCCTAGGTCTCCAATGAGGGCTCCGAGGCCGGCCACTAATCCTGTCAAAATCAGATCTTGCGATTCGGCTGTCACCAAAAGAACTGCCGCCGCGGGAGCCGCAGTAAACCCAAAGGCGTAGAAGAAACCGCTTATCAGGGCTCCGCTGATCCCAATTGACAGGATCAGGTTATGGATTGGACCAAAATCTCTTCCCGCGAAAATGAGGTAAGCGAAGAAGTAGGAAATTGCCAAGGAGAGGAGACGAGAATACCGCATGCCCCCAGGATACCAGAATACCGCCAGGGGGTTGGGGGTTGGGTTATAATTGGAGCGAGCGGCCCGGGTGGGCCTCATCGTCTAGCGGTTTAGGACATGGCGTTCTCAACGCTAAAACACCGGTTCGAATCCGGTTGAGGCCACCAAAGGTTAGCTGTTTCCGGTTCTTGGGGGCCGCTTGGTTGGCGGAAGATGATTAAAGATTTAATTGACTCCATCAATGAGATAATTAATAGCCTGGTAAAGAGCTGTTTTAGCTGCTCTTTTGTACTTTTCCTCTTTGTTTTGGGAGGAATTCTCGGTTTGATTTGGGCGCTTTAGTTAGGTTTTGACTTTTGGCTTTTGATCTGTTAAATTTGCAAGTGGAGCCTTGCGAAAGTACGCCCCAAAAAGGGGTTTTTATTATTTTTGAGCAGGCTTAAAAGAACTGGCGATTTAGATCGCGCTCTTTGAACGGAAATGGCTGAAGAAAAAGTTTACTTGACCCGCGAGGGTCTCCAAAAATTGCAGGACGAGTATGATCAGCTGGTGAATTTCCGCCGGAAAGAGGTGGCGGAGAAGCTCCAGAAGGCGCGCGAATTGGGGGATATCACCGAGAACGCCGCCTACGACGCCGCTCGAGACGAGCAGGCCTTTGTCGAAGGTCGGATTGAGGAATTGGAAGCCATTCTCAAAAAAGTTGAGGTGGTGGAGGAAGAGAAAGCCGGGGTGGTCTCAGTCGGGTCTCGGGTGCGGGTCCATCTGGATGGGAACGAGCAGGAATTTCAGATTGTCGGCGCTCCTGAAGCAGACCCGGCGGCCGGTAAAATTTCGCACGAGTCCCCGTTAGGTCGGGCTCTTTTGGGCAAGAAGGTAGGAGAGAAAGTTGAGATTGATGCTCCGGCCGGTAAGCTTACTTACCACGTTCTCGAGATCAAATAAGCTGGATCAGGTTCGGCTCTCAGCGGAAACAGCGCTCTCGCCTGCGGGATTTCCCCCCGGAAACAATACTCTGCGTCCAAACTACTGGCCACTAGCTACTAGCTACTAGCTACTGACTACTTATATAATTCCCTTGTGATGCCCCTGGACGAACTTCGCCGGATTCGGTTAGAAAAACTAGAAGCGCTCAAGGAGGCCGGGATTAATCCTTTCCCCAGCAAGTTTGAGCGCAAGCAAACTATTGCCGAAGTCCGCCGCTCCAAGCTCGGCGCGCAAGTTCAAACCGCCGGTCGGATTATGGCTTGGCGCGTCCAGGGGGGGATTATCTTCGCCGATTTAGTTGAGGCTGGGGCCAAAGTTCAGCTTCTCTTCAAAAAAGATACGCTTCCCCCGAAGGATTGGAAAGTTCTGGAACTGTTGGACATCGGAGATTTTCTCGGCGTGCGGGGGGAACTTTTCCGGACCAAGGCGGGAGAATTAACGATTCTAGTTAAGACCTATCAACTTTTGGCGAAGTCTCTCCGTCCCCTTCCCGCCAAGTCTGGTCTAACAAATATTGAAGAACGCTACCGGCAGCGGTACGTGGACTTGTTAGTAAATCCTGAAGTGCGGCAGGTTTTCGAAACCCGGACTAAAATTATTGACGCTCTTCGGCGCTATTTGGTTAAGTTTGGCGGTTTCGAGGTGGAGACTCCGATCCTCCAGCCGATCTACGGCGGAGCTTCCGCCCGGCCTTTTACGACCCACCACAACGCTCTCGATGCCGATTTTTACCTTCGGATTTCGGACGAGCTTTATTTGAAGCGGCTGATCGTGGGGGGGTTTGATTTTGTCTTTGAATTTGGCCGGGATTTTCGGAACGAAGGGATGGACCGCCAGCATAATCCCGAGTTCACAATGCTCGAGTTTTACTGGGCTTGGAAGGATTATCAAGATTTAATGAAGTTTACTCAAGAGATGCTTTTCCGGGTGGTGAAGGAAGTAATCGGGAGTTCCAAAGTAACTTACGGCGGAAGCGTTATTGATTTTTCTCCGCCTTGGAAAAGGATGACTTTCCGAGAAGCGGTTCTGAAAGAGAGCGGTTTGGATATCGAGAAATTTAGCACTGAAAGCGAGTTGCGGGCGGAGATTAATCGTCGCCGAGTGGCTCTGGACCTTAAAGGTGTAGTAGGATACGGAGCTCTTCTAGATGCTTTTTACAAGCAGCTGGTCCGCGAGAGAATTGCAGGGCCCGTAATCCTTTCCGACTGGCCCGCCGAGATGGTGCCATTGGCGAAGCGGAAATCCACTAACCCCGCTTTGGTGGAGAGTTTTCAAGTTCTCGTTAGGGGGATGGAGCTTCTTTTAGCTTACAGTGAATTAAATGATCCGTTGGATCAGCGGGCCCGTTGGGAAGAGGAGATGCGGTTGTCTCGGAGGGGGTTAGAGGAGCACCAAGTTCTGGATGAAGATTATCTTCGAGCGCTCGAGTACGGAATGCCCCCAACGGCGGGTTGGGGGATGGGGATTGATCGCCTTACCGCAATTTTAACTGACCAACCCTCGATTAAGGACACAATTCTGTTTCCGACCCTTCGGCCGGAGAGATGATGCTGAATCCGAACTTTATCTTAGAAAATTTGAAGGAAATTAAGCGCTCCGTTGCCGGGCGCGGAATGAAAATTGAGATTGAGCCGATTGTTAAGCTCGCCAAAGCCCGGGGCGAGATTTTGGCACGGGTCGAGGAACTGCGGGCGCAACGGAACCAGCTGAGTCGAGAGCCGTCCGCCGAGAATGTTCGGAAGAGTGGGGATATTAAGACGGAGCTAAAGAACCTGGAACCCCAGCTGAAGAATTTGGAGGAGCAGCTTCAGGAGAAGATTTGGCAGGTTCCGAATCTTCTTCACCCCGAAGTTCCATCCGGCCACGACGATTCTGCTAACCGGGTACTAAGGGTGGTAGGGAAACCGCCAAAATTTTCTTTCCAGCCCCTTAATCACGAGGAGATTGCTCGCCGGTTGGACCTAATTGATTTTGAGGCGGGAGCGAAGGTTGCGGGGACGAAGTTCTATTACCTTAAGAATGGCGCGGCCCTTTTGGAGTTGGCTTTGGTCCGATACGCCTTGGATTTGTTGGTTAAGGAGGGCTTTACTCCTTTTATCACCCCCGATCTGGCTAAGCCCTCAATTATTGACGGGATCGGGTTTGTGCCGCGAGGTCCGGGGTCCAATATTTACCTGCTGGAGGGGGAGGAGCTGGGGCTGATTGGCACGGCCGAAATTACCTTGGGAGGATATCACGCGGGCCAGGTTTTGGAGGGGAAGAGTCTTCCGCTGAAGTACGCCGGTTTTTCCCACTGTTTCCGTCGGGAGGCGGGGACTTACGGCAAATACACTAAAGGACTTTACCGTGTGCACCAGTTTTCCAAGGTGGAGATGTTTGTCTTCTGCCGACCGGAGGATTCCGAAAAGATTCACCAAGAAATCCTTTCGGTGGAAGAGAAGATTTTTCAAGGCTTGGAAATTCCTTACCGGGTGATTGATAACTGTGCGGGGAATTTAGGCGCGGCTTCGATTCGAACCTTGGACTTAGAAGCTTGGATGCCCGGTCGGGGGGAGTATGGGGAGATCACCTCTACCTCCAATACGACTGATTACCAGGCGCGGCGGTTGGGTATTAAGTATCGAGACGGTCACGGTGAGATTAAGTTCGTTCATACCTTAAATGGAACCGCCGTCGCTACCTCCCGAGCCTTGATCGCCATTCTGGAGAACTACCAGCAAAAGGATGGCTCGGTAAAGATTCCTCGAGTTTTGGTTCCCTATGTGGGGAGGGAATTCCTTGGGCGCTGAACCGCGGATTATTCACACTGCGGATTCAGTAATTTCGGGAAAGATCAACGTTTGGGATCACCAGGGAAGTTTAGTTTTAGAAGTAGGCGGTTATCCTCAGTCAATCTCCCTGAACACGCCTAATCTGAAGGAGCGCTACTGGTTTAGAGCGGTAGAGGAGGTGGGGGGGCGCTTGGTTGCCCCTCGCCGGGTCCTTGTAATTGGGGTGGGAGGCGGGACGATTCTGCACCTTTTTTCCTGGAAGTTTCCGGGAGTGGCAATTACCGGGGTGGAGATTGATCCCGAGATCGTTCGGGTTGCCCGGGATTTTTTTGAGTTGGATCGGGTTCCTAATCTGACTTTGGTTCTCGCGGACGGCAAAGATTTCGTGGCTAATTACCAGGGGGAGCGGTTCGACCTCTCCTTCGTCGACGCTTATTTGGGAGGAAACTTTCCTTTGGCGTTTGAGGAGGAGGTGTTTCTTCGGCGGCTTCAGCGGATTACAAGGGCTTCCGGCTTGATTGCGATTAACCGCGCCGGCGGCGGGGGAAACTTAACTAGTTTTCGGCAAATTTTGGCGCGGATTTTTGCTAAGGTGGAGATGATTAAAATCCCCCTGCCGGGGTTTCTGGGGGAAATGACGGGAAACTATCTCTTTATTTGCCAATGAACTC
The DNA here is from genome assembly GCA_964512075.1 of uncultured Candidatus Saccharibacteria bacterium. Lineage (GTDB taxonomy): Bacteria > Patescibacteriota > WWE3 > 9FT-COMBO-53-11 > 9FT-COMBO-53-11 > CAZEID01. Next base: position 11,348 of record CAZEID010000021.1, read on the forward strand.
AATTGCGATTTTTCTGGCGGAGGACTTGGTTTATTTAGTTGGGTTAGTGATTCCCTATCTTTGGTGGCGGCGGGAGCGGCACGACTTGATTCGGATTTTAGTTACGGTGGTGGCGGCCTTTGCGGTTTCGGAGGTGCTCAAGTCATTTTTTGCAATTCCTCGCCCTTTTGTGGCGGAGGGGTTCACTCCGTTGGTTAAGGTTTCTCCTCGCGATTTCTACGGCTCCTTTCCTTCGGGACACGTCACCTTCCTGGCGGCCCTGGGGTCGGCGATCTTCTTTACAGAGAAGCTCCCCGGAGTTCTGGTTCTGCTGGGGGGAGTTTTGGTGGGGTTAGGAAGGATTTTGGTGGGGGTTCACTACCCGCTAGATATTTTGGGCGGATTTGCGATTGGCGTGGTGGTAGCCGGGTTCTTTAAGGCTTTGCATGAGGTTTTTCCGGTTTGGTAATGCCGATTTATCAAGCGGTCGTTCTGGGAATCGTTCAGGGGTTGACCGAGATCTTTCCGATCTCTTCTTCGGGGCACCTGATTCTTATTCCTAAGATCTTGGGCTGGGAGACTCACCCACTTTCCTTTGATGCGGCGCTGCACCTGGGGACCGCCTTGGCACTACTGGTATTTTTCGGAAAAGATTGGATTGCGCTCTTCGTTTCCCGTTCTTACCGGATGATTTTGGTAGTTTTTCTGGCCTCGGTTCCGGTAGGGCTGGCGGGACTTTTAGGGAGCGATTTTATTGAGGGGAATCTTAGAGACCCCCGCGGGGTGGTTTTGGCTCTGATTGGAGTAGCAATTTTGATGTTGCTGGTGGAGGGGTTCTATCGTAAGCTGGGAGAAAGACACCAGCAGCTAAGGTTGGGGGACGCGGTGGCGATCGGGATCTCCCAGGGGTTGGCACTCTTTCCGGGCGTCTCCCGTTCGGGGATTACGATCGTAACCGGGATGGGTAGGGGACTGGAGCGGGAAAAAGCGGCCCGGTTCTCTTTTTTGATTTCTTTACCGATTGTTCTCGCCGCTGGGCTTTGGGAGCTTTTCAAAGTTTATCGGAACGGGCTTTTATTGGGGGAGGGGCCGAGCTTGGGAGTGGGGATTCTGACCTCTTTTTTGGTCGGCCTCTTGGCGGTGAGGTTTCTGCTGGGGATTTTGCGGCACTTTTCGCTGGTTCCGTTCGCGGTTTACCGAATCCTATTAGGATTACTCTTGCTTTTTGTTCTCTAACTACTAACTAGCGTTTCGCGTCACGTGTGACGGTCGGCGACTTTGGAGGCGCCGAAGGACTCGGGCTTAGTTTTGACTTCGTAGCCGCTACTTTTAATCATTGCCACTACCTCGGCGATCATTTCCCGAGTCTTGCCGTTTTCACCGATATCCACGTGAATTTCTAGTCCAATCTGGAGAAGTTCGGTTGCTCCCTTAAGGTATTGGATGAAGTCATTGGCAAACTCCAATGAGGTGAGGGCTTCTTCGTAAATTCTTTCTTTGAGGGTGTAAGCGCGGTTGTTTCGATAGCCCTTCCAAAAGTAAATTCCGCCGCCCCCGACGCGGTGGACTACGAGGGCGGTGACAAACTCTACTCCTGCTCCGTTGTGGTTTTGGGAATCGGTTCCGATAATAATCCGATAACGTTGGTCGGGGGAGTTCTTAACAAAGTGGGAGATCTTTTCAATAACCTCTGGCAGTGTGAGTTTTCCATAGGTGGGGCTATGGAAGACTTCAATCTCTTTAAGTTGGGTGGTTGGTTGAAGAGCCATCCCGATTATTATACTCCGGGGAGGGTTATTTTGTAGTGAGCGAGTTAAGGATGGTATCCAGCTGGTCCAGTTCTTCGGCCGTAGCGGAGTCGAGGATAGTGAATTGATAGAGGCCGGAAGTACCGGGAGTCAGAGGGGGGTCGGTAATAGTAAACTGGGGGGCACCAAAGTCAAAGAATCTCTCTTGGAGGCCGCAGGCTGCTTCGAAATAGGTTTCATCGGGGTCGGTATCCCAATAGATTTTTGCACCAATCCTCCGCCCCCGGATGTCGAAAAGATTAATCTCTTGGTACGGAATGGTTCGGAGATCTACGACGGCGGGATCGGGTAAGTCAATCTCCCGGTTCGCGGCTAGCACCGCATTGTAATAAGAGGGAGAATCGTCCGCAAACTTAAAGTAGGAAGCGCACCCGCCTCCGCCCCCGATCCCGTGAACTGCCGCCAGCTTAAAGACTATCTTCCCGTCTGGGTTCTTGATTTCTAGTCCCGTGAGGCCGGTGTAGGTAGGTCCTGTCGTGAGCATCTCCGTTCCGGCGCCGTTTTGGTATTCCACTACTGTCCACCCCGAAGGAACCTGGCCGCGGATGAATTTTCCGGCGATTTCGCTGGTAGAGGGAGTGGAGGAAGTAGGGGAAGCTTCCTCTTCTGGAGCTTGTTGGTGATAGACCCAAAACCAGTAGAGGAGAAAACCGAGGGTGGCAAAAATTAAAATAACGAAGAGGCCCACCAAGAACTTCTTCCTTCCGCTCATCGCGTTAGCTTAGTCTAGCAGAAAGGTCCCGTTTTTGGGAAGGCGCCGAAATCGCATCCAACTCCAATCTTTGCTTATAATTAGACCTGTAGAATAAAGATCCATGCCTTCTTTCCTCAAAAGGCTTTTTGATTTCAACGAGCGAGAGCTCTCGCGCCTCCGGCCATTAGTTGCGCAAATCAATGCGTTGGAGCCGGAGGTTAAAAAACTTTCGGTAGCCAAATTAAGAGATAGGACCGCTGTTTTCCGCCGCCGGTTGGAGGAGGGGGAGGCGTTGGATCGGATCCTTCCCGAGGCTTTTGCGGTCGTGCGCGAAGCTTCCCGCCGAGCCACGGGGATGCGACACTTTGATGTCCAATTAATGGCCGGGATAGTTCTGCACCAGGGGAAAATTGCGGAGCAGAAAACTGGTGAGGGAAAGACTCTCTCGGCAACTTTGGCTCTTTATCTCAACGCCCTTTCCGGTCGGGGAGCTCATCTGGTAACCGTGAACGACTATTTGGCCCGCCGAGACGCCGAGTGGATGGGGCCAATCTTCGATGCTCTTGGAATGACGGTCGGGTGTCTGAATCATGAGAAGGCTTACCTCTTCGATCCCAAGGGAGGGAACCAACTTGCAGAGGGTGCCGAAGGAGAAACGCCGGAGGAGAGGCAGTTGGGTCAGGGCCGTTTTTTACGAGAGGTCCCCCGCCGGGAGGCTTACCAAGCGGATATAACCTATGGTACTAACAACGAGTTTGGCTTTGATTATCTGCGGGACAATATGGTTTATGATCTCTCCCAAATTGTGCAGATCAACCGCCGGGGAGAAGAAGGGGCGCACCACTTTGCGATTGTGGATGAGGTCGACTCCATTTTGATTGACGAGGCGCGAACCCCGCTGATTATTTCGGCTCCTCAGGAAGAAGCGACCCAAAAGTACTACGACTTCGCCGCTCTGGTGGAGAAGCTGACTCCCCAAATTGATTTCGCGGTGGACGAGAAGTCCCGCACCGCCAGTTTAACCGAGGTAGGTTTGCGCAAGGTTGAGCGGATGTTGGGGGTTTCCAATCTGTACGAGAAGGATTTCGAGACCGTTCGGCACATTGAGCAGGCCCTCAAGGCGCGCTCCCTTTTTCAGCGAGATCGGGACTATATTGTGAAGGACGGGCAGGTAATTATCGTGGACGAATTCACCGGCCGGTTAATGTTTGGTCGGCGTTATTCGGAGGGGTTGCACCAGGCGATTGAGGCCAAGGAAGGGGTGGCGATTCAGAAGGAGAGCCGAACCCTTGCGACGATTTCTTTTCAGAACTATTTCCGGATGTATGCCAAGTTGGCCGGGATGACGGGAACCGCCGCGACCGAGGCCGAGGAGTTTTCGCGGATTTATGGCTTGGAGGTGGTGGTAATTCCGACTAACGAACCGATGATTAGAATCGATCACCCCGATGTGGTCTACAAGACGATCGGCGGGAAGTTTAAGGCGGTGGCGGACGAGATTGAGGAATGTCACCGCCGGGGGCAGCCGGTGCTAGTGGGGACAACTTCAATTGAGAAGAATGAGCTCCTTTCCAAGCTTCTGAAGCGGAAGGGAATTCCTCACGAACTGCTGAATGCCAAGCATCACGAAAGGGAAGCGCAGATTATCTCCAAGGCGGGGGAGCGGGGAGCGGTGACGGTGGCGACGAACATGGCGGGACGCGGCGTGGATATTAAGTTGGGGGAGGGAGTGAGAGAGCTGGGGGGTTTGCACGTGATTGGAACGGAGCGCCACGAGGCCCGCCGAATTGATAATCAGCTGCGGGGAAGAGCCGGCCGGCAAGGAGACCCCGGGTCCTCACGGTTCTTTGTTTCTCTGCAGGACGATTTGATGCGAATCTTTGGCGGCGCCATGGTAGAGCAGGTGATGAATCGGTTTGGAATTGCTGAGGATGTCCCGCTGGAGAGCCGGTTAGTCTCGGGAGCAATTGAGAATGCCCAAAAGCGGGTGGAGGGTTATAACTTTGATCTGAGAAAACATTTGGTGGAATACGACGATGTGGTTAATAAGCACCGGGAGATTGCTTACGCCATCCGGCGGAAAATTCTAGCCGGCGGGGAAGAACTGGAACGGTTCGTTTTAGCCAAAACTTCCTCTTTCTCAACCGCGATTGAAGAACTTTGGCGCCAAAGGAAAAAGGAGTTGGGGGAAGTTTGGCTGAAGCTTATCCAGCAGCTTTCCCTTCAGGTGTTCGATCTGCTTTGGATGGAGCATATCGACACAATGGACGAGTTGCGGCGGGGGATCGGTCTGCGGGGATACGGCGGAAGGGATCCGTTGGTGGAGTACAAGAATGAAGCGCGGCTGCTTTTTGATCGGTTGATGACTGAGATTTGGGCAACAGTTGCTCAGCGGCTAGAGCATCTCGAGATCAAAAAAGTGGTGGAAACTTCTCGCCCAGCCCCGCGGGCGGCGACACCGGCGGTCTCACCCCGGGCGGTGGCGTTGAGTCTCCCCACCGCCAAATTGGGGCAAGAAACCAATGTTCCTCCTCCCCCCACCGGCAGCTCGCCGCCCGCGGTTAAAAAGAAGATCGGCCGGAACGATCCTTGCTGGTGTGGTTCTGGCAAAAAGTGGAAGAAATGCCATTATCCGGTTAGAGCCGGGTAGCTGGCGGTTCGAAGGAATTGCGTTCTAGCCGATGCCCTAGGTTTGGGGTAACATTGAAGGGATGGCCGAAACTTTTCTTTACCTTTTTGCGGCCCATCTGATCGGAGATTGGTTGGTCCAAACCGCTTGGATGGCCAACGAAAAATCCAAAAATCTTGTTCCGCTCTTAGCGCATGTGTTGACCTACCATCTCTTTACCTTCGGAGCGCTGTATCTCGCTGGGGTAGATTTGGCGAAAGCGCTCTGGGCGACCCTGTTTTTAGCGATTACCCACGCGATCCTGGATAACCGGCGATTCGAGTTCTGGTGGTTGAAGTCCGTCAAAAAGGTGGAAGAAAAGGAAGTTCCGTCCTTGCTTCTTTTGGGGGTTGACCAGTCCTTTCACCTCCTTTTAATGCTTCTGGTTTCTTTCGTCTTGAGTCAATGAGCCTGAAGGTCGGCGCCCATGTTTCCATTTCGGGTTCTCTGGACCAAGCAATTGATCGGGCCCAGGCGCTCGGCGCCGATTGTCTTCAAATCTTCGGTTCCGCTCCCCAACAGTGGCAGTCTTTCATCTTTCCCCTGGCGCAGGTGGAGGCGTTCAATCGGAAGAGAACCGCCGCTGGAATCAGTCCGGTCTTTCTCCACTCTATTTACTTAATTAACTTGGCTTCCGAGAATCATTTTATCTTAGGGAGCTCAATCGCTTCCTTGGTTCAGTACTTGAAGTTTGGGAGGCTAATCGGTTCGGAAGGGGTAGTCTTTCACGTTGGTTCCCACCGGGGAAAGGGTTTCGAGGCCGTCGCTAGTCAAGTAGCTGAGGCCCTTTCTCAGATTTTGGCGCAGACCGAGGGCGGGGGAAAGCTGATCATCGAGAATAGCGCCGGAGCCGGCGGAATTATCGGGGGAGTCTTCGCTGAAATTGGTGCTTTAGTTCGGGCGGTGAACAGTCCTCGGGTAGCGATCTGTTTGGATACGGCCCACGCCTTCGAGTCTGGTTACGACGTTGCTAACCGCCGGGGGTTAGAGAAAACTTTGGCGGAGATCGATCGCCAAATTGGCTTGGAGAAGTTGATGCTGGTTCACGCAAACGATAGTCTAACGCCGCGGGGGTCTAATTTAGATCGACATGCTGATATCGGGAAGGGAGAAATCGGGCTCCGGGGCTTTCGCGAGATTGTGAATCATCCAGTTCTGCGCGAACTGCCTTTTATCCTCGAAACTCCCGGCTTTGATCGGCACGGTCCTGATCGGAAAAATATTAAGGTTCTCCGGGGTTTGGCGGATGGAGACTCACTCCTGATATCATCAAACTGATGAGTTCCCATATGGTCTCCGAGACCGCTTATTGGCTTAAGGCTTTGTGGTACCTTCCCCATTTTTGGTACGTCGAGGGAGTTCGGACTTTTACCCGAAGTCTCGGGCGGATAATTGTTTATTTGGATCAGGTTACCGCGACGACCACCATGCTGCGCCTCCTCTTTGTCCCGCTTTTCGGCGACTACACCTTCTTTGGTCGGATTTTGGGTTTTCCCTTCCGATTGACTCGGGTTCTCCTGGGAACGGTGATTTTGATTTTGGGAACGATCGGGTTTTTCGGAGCTTTTTTGGTTTGGTTTATCTCTCCTTTCTGGTTGTTGTTTAATTTTCCCAAAACCTTCGCGATCTTTTTGATTGGGGCGGGGGGACTCGCTTTCTTCACGCGTTTGGGCCGTCCTCACCGGCTCATCGAGAAAAACTGGGAAGAGGGTTTTAACATTTTGGATTTCGCTTCCGGTTCGGCTCGGGGCGCAATTCGGTCCGCGCGAGATTCCGTCGCCCTTTTCAAGAAGCTGTCGAGGAGTCGGGCGGGGAAGAAATTCATCCTTCGGGCAGGAGTAGGCAAGGTTGACCTTCAAGCGGTCGCGGCCCCCTCCCTTCCAGATGTTTACCGAACGGCCTACGAGTTGTCCTTTCGGCTGGGTTTCAAGTCGGTGGGAGTTTCTTCACTGTTGGCAGCGTTTTTCCAATTAGTTGGGATTGAGGCCGAGGATAGTGTTCAGACTCTCCTTTGGGAGAAGCGGCGGCAGGACTGGACTGACCTTCCTTTCCTCTGGGAGGAGGGCTATGAGCTGGGAGCGCCGGGAGGAGTGAACCGGGGTTGGACCGGGAGGGTGACGCCCACTCTCGATATGTTCTCGACCGACCTGACTAAGGAAGCGGCCCGGGGTCGGCTGCGGTTAATGTTGGGGAAGCAGAAGCCTCTGGCGGAGGTGGCCCGGGTTTTGGCGAGGGCTACCAAAGCCAACGTCCTTTTGGTAGGGCCGCCGGGGTCGGGGAAGAGCTCTTTGGTGGATGGAATTGCTCAGGAGGTAGTTCGGGGTTCCCGGTTCGAATCTCTGCGCGGCAAGCGAGTGATTCTTTTGGACGTGGGGGCCCTGGTGGCGGGGACCTCAACCGAAGGAGAGTTGGGGGAACGCTTCCAGCGAATTATTGATGAGATTGAAGCCTCTCGCGGCATTATTCTTTTTATTGAAGAGATCCACAATTTGATTCTTTCGGGTGGAGAGGTTCCGCTCTCCTATGTGTTCAATTTTCTTCGACCCCACTTGGACACGGGAAAGCTGCAACTGATTGGCGCGACCTCTTGGGAAAATTACCGCAAGTACATCGCGCCTAACGAGGCCTTTTCCCATGTTTTTGAGTTGGTGGAAGTTCCGGCGGCGACTCGGGAGGAAAGTACGGAGATTCTCCAGTACCAATCCTTGGAGATGGAGCGCTTGAGCCGGAAGACTGGAAACAAAAAGCGGGTCCGAATTACTACCCCCGCGATTCGGGCGGCGGTCGAGCTCTCGGACCGTCTAATCTACGAACGGGTTTTGCCAGATAAAGCTCTGGATCTTTTGGAGGAGGCCGTGTTGGCGAAGCAAAATGCTGGCGGGGGAGTAGTGGGAGAGGAGGAGGTTACGGCCCTGGTAGCGGAGAAGACCCGCGTGCCAGTGGCCCGGATTACCCGCAAAGAGGCTAAAGCCCTGCTTAATTTGGAGGAGGACATTCATAAAGGTTTAGTGGATCAGGAAGAAGCGGTTAAGGGGGTGGCGGACGCCCTCCGCCGGGCCCGCGCAGGGTTGCGGGAAGAGGAGAAACCGATTGCAACCTTCCTCTTTGTGGGACCGACCGGGGTAGGGAAGACGGAGCTTTCCAAGGTGCTGGCAAAGATTTATTTTGGGGGGAAGGATCGGCTGGTTCGGGTGGATATGTCGGAGTTCGCTGATCTTAAAAACATCTACCGTCTAATTGGTTCTCCCCCGGGGGCCGGGACGATCGAAGTTGGTCAGCTGACCGAAGCGGTTCGGCAGAGGCCCTTTTCGCTGATTCTTTTAGACGAGTTTGAGAAGGCCCATCCCCAAATTCTCAACCTTTTCTTGCAGGTTTTTGACGATGGCCGGTTAACGGATGGGCGAGGAGAAACGGTGGATTTTACCCATACGATCATTATTGCGACTTCCAACGCCGGGACTAGATTTATTCAGGATCAGCTGACGGCCGGCCGGACGATTGATCAGTTCAAGGGGGAACTTATTGAAGAGCTTAGAAACGTCTTCTCACCCGAACTTTTGAACCGGTTCGACGGCGTTATGGTCTTTAGACCGCTTTCCCCCGCGGATCTCACTAAGATTGTGCAGATTAAGGTTAAGGGTTTGGAGGAAGACTTGGCAGCTCAAGACATCAAGCTTGTTGCGACGCCCGAGTTTCTTGCAAAGATTGCCGAGTTGGGTTATGCGCCGGAGTGGGGAGCCCGGCCGCTGACGCGAGTGATGCAGGACTGGGTTGAGGCTCCGCTCGCTAAGAAAATCTTGTCGGGGGAGATTGCCAAAGGACAGACCGTGACTTTGGATTTGGCTTTTCTGAGCCTTTCCGGCAAATAGCGATGGATGACTTGGCAAAGCGACTCCAGCAGGTAAAGAAAGCGCTTGATTTAGAAAGAAAGCGAAAGGCCTTGCGCGATCGCGAAGCCCAGGCGGCCCATCCTGATTTTTGGAAGGACCCGCCAAAGGCTCAGGCGGTGATGCGGGAGATCACCAGCTTGAAGAAGGAGATTGAAGCCGTGGAGATGGTGGGGTTGGCAATTCAGCTGGGAGATTCCGCCGAGGCGGAAAGACTCTTGGGGGAGCTGGAGTTTTGGACTTATTTGAATGGGCCCTACGACCGGAGTGATGCAATTGTTTCCCTCCATTCCGGCCAAGGGGGGACGGAATCCCAGGACTGGGTTGCAATGCTGGCCCGAATGTATCAGCGGTTTGCGGAGCGGCGGGGTTGGGAAGTGGCGGTTTTGGACCAGAGTCCAGGAGAAGAAGCGGGATTTAAGTCGGTTATCTTCGAGGTTCGGGGGCCGTGGGCCTTTGGTTACCTCAAGCGGGAGGCGGGGGTGCATCGGTTGGTGCGGCAATCCCCGTTCAACGCGCAGCGGTTGCGCCAAACTTCCTTCGCTTTAGTGGAAGTTGTGCCGGTCCTAGCGGAGGTGCCGGAGGTTCAGCTTAAGGACGACGATTTAGAGATCGAAACTTTTCGGGCCTCTGGTCACGGGGGGCAGAATGTTCAAAAAGTTGAGACGGCGGTCCGGATCCGCCATAAGCCCACCGGGATTGTGGTCGCATCTCAAGCGGAGCGGTACCAGGCGCGCAATCGGGAGATCGCGCTCAAGTTACTCAAAGCCAAGTTGTTTGCTCGAGCGGAAGAGGAGCGGCGGAAGGAAAAAGCCCGGCTGCGGGGGGAGTATCTCACCCCCGGTTGGGGAAATCAAATTCGCTCCTATGTTCTTCACCCTTATAAGCAGGTTAAAGACCTCCGAACCGGTTTCGAGTCTAAAGATCCGGAGGCGGTTTTGGACGGAGAGTTGGACGGGTTTATTGAAGCAGAATTGAAGGCGGGGAATATTTAAAAGTCTCCTTCCAAAAGTTTTATGCCGGGGAGAGAGACATGTTAAAATCCTGGTGGAGGGTCGATTTATTCCGGATTAATTGATCGCCTTCCGTTATTCTGATGTCGTGGAACCTGCCAAAAATCTCTCTTCCCCTTACTCGCCTCAAGGAAGCTCTCCTTTCCGTCGAGGAGCGCCTGGCGAAAATGTCGCGGCGCCGGATTGCGTTAGTGGTACTAGGTTTGGCATTAGGTTTTGCCTTGCTGGGAGCGATTTTGGGGATTATTTTCACTCCCTACCGGCCGACTGAAACCCCCCCGCTCGATTCAAATGCGAGTGATCAAGAGAGTTTGGCCGCCTCTTACGCGGGGGTCGTTCGTAGTTTGGCAGAGCCGATCGAGGGGGCGGAGTTTTATTTGGAGCTGGAAGACGGAAAAAGAGTTCTATTACGGAGCGCAAATATTGACCTTTCTTTCTTTAAAGACTCTTCGGTGACAGTTGAGGGCGTGGCGGTTGGGACGCCCAATCAAAGTGAGCGAGTCGTCTTTGTGAGTAAGGTTCGGATTAAATGATTACCTTCCAGGAGGTTAGCAAACAATATCCGGACGGAACGGTAGCGTTAAGCCAGGTTACTTTTGAGGTTTCTCCCGGAGAGTTTCTTTTCATTGTTGGTCCTTCGGGGGCTGGGAAGACCACTTTGGTCAAGCTGCTGACGCGGGAGGAAATTCCGACGGAAGGGGAGGTGGTAGTTAGCGACCGCCGGTTATCCGATTTGCGGGGCAACGCTCTGCTGCAACACCGGCGGGAGTTGGGGGTGGTGCACCAAGATTACAAGCTTTTGGCGGAAAAGACGGCCTTTGAGAACGTGGCCTTGGCGCTGGAAGTTCTGGGTCGACCGGATTCCGAGATTAGAGAAATTGTTCCGCACGTCCTTTCCTTAGTCGGCTTGGAAAACCGGGCTACTCACTTTCCCTCTCAACTCTCGGGAGGGGAGCGGCAGAGGTTGGCTTTTGCCCGGGCGCTAGCCCCCGAACCAAAGGTTCTAGTGGCCGATGAACCTACGGGAAACATTGATCCGGAAAGTGCCTGGTCGGCGGTTAGATTGCTGGAGAAGATTAATGAGATGGGGACAACAGTGCTGGTGGCAACTCACGCGGCCGGAATTGTTGATAAGCTAGGGCGGCGGGTAATCGGGTTGGAGGGGGGAAGGATTGTTCGGGACCAAAAGAAAGGAAGATATGCTGCGTAGAATCTTTCGGAATGCTTTTTCGGGAGTCGTTCGTCACGCCGGTCTATCTTTGACCTCGGTTTTGGTAATTACACTCACTTTCGGAGCCACCTCCGCCCTGGCGCTTTTCGCTTTCGGAGCGGATAAGATCTTGGACTATTACGAGTCGCGGGCGCTGGTGACGGCGTTCTTTAAGGATGAAGTGACCGAGGAGCAGATTCTAGACTTGCGGGAGGAGCTCCTCCGGCGGCCGGGGGTAACTGAGGTGACTTACACCTCCAAGGAGGAGGCCTTCGCAATTTACTCCGAGCGGTTCAAAGATCGACCAGAGTTGCTAGAGGGGATTCCGACCAATATCTTGCCGGCGAGTTTGGATGTTCGGACTGAGAGCTTGGACGATCTGCCGGAGGTGGCGGAGTTTTTCGAAGGTAATGACTTAGTCGAAGAGGTTGCTTTCTACCAGGATGTGGTGGAACGATTCCGCAATTTGGTCAACGTGGCTCGAACCTCTCTGCTTGCTTTAGTGTTGCTTTTTGCGGCGATTTCGACGGTGGTAGTTCTGATTACCGTAGGATTAATTATTCATTCGATGGAGGAGGAGATCGAAATTATGGCACTCTTGGGGGCGACCAAAACCTACATCCGCCTACCGTTCATTATCCAGGGAGCGACTTACGGGCTTCTGGCGGCAATAATCTCGGGAGGAATTCTTACTTTGGCGATTCCTTCGCTCTTTCCTTTCATCCGGAGCTTCTTTACGAATGTTCCTCTGCCGGATCCTTCGGTTGGCTTCCAACTCGGTTTGGTTGGGCTGGAAACGCTTATAGGGATTCTGATCGGCTCTCTCGGTAGCTGGTTGGCAGTCAGCCGCTACCTGAAGGTTTAGCTGTTAGAATTGGGATAGAATGCTGCCCATGCTTTTTAAGATTCTGAGGTTTCTTCTTCGAGCTTCTCTTCTTTCGGTTCTTTTTCTGCACTTTCTAACTGTTACCATTCCGACTGAAGCTGGTTGCGGCGATATTATCCGCTGCAATCAGGAGATTGAGCGGGTCAAGAAAGAGATTGCCCGCTTGCAGGGAGAGGAAAACTCTCTCAAAAACCAGATCGCCTATCTTGATAACCAGATCTATTTAGCCCAGTTGGAGATCGAAGCCAGGCAGCAGGAGATCAATGTTCTTTCCGGCGACATTAATGATCTTTCAGTTCGGTTGGAACGGATTGGCTCTTTCCTCCAATACCAGGAAGAGGTCTTTGTCGCTCGCGCTCGATTGGCCTATGCTTCTGATCAACTTTCCCCGTTTGATATTGTGATCGGAGCCGATAGCTTGGACGATGCCTTGCGAAGGATTAAATACCTTAGGGTTTTGGAGGATCAGGATGTTCAGGTGCTCAACGAGTTGCAGAGTACTCGAACCTCTTTCAACGAACAGAAAACGGTTTTGGAAAACAAAAAGGCCGGTGTGGAGCGTCTCAAGAAAGAAGTCGAGGCTTGGAGAACGAGTTTAGTTTATCAACAAACCTCAAAAAAGGAGCTGCTCGAGATTACCCAGAATCAGGAGGCCAACTACCAGAAGTACTTGAAGCAGCTTGAAGCGGAGCGCCAGTCCATTTTGGCCGCTTTGCGGCGGGGAGGAAAGAAGCTTGGGTCGGTGTCGCGAGGGGAGCGGATCTGGCCCCAGGGAAATACGGGTTGTACTTCTTGGCCAGGCGGTTACCATATCCATTACGAAGTCCGTAACGCCTCCACTGATCTTGTTCTAAATCCGTGTAATTTTGTTGGTTGCAATGGGTTGGGGCGGCCAGTAACTAGCAGAACGTACTACACCCCCGGGGGGCCCAGCAATATTCTGACCCAAGGTTACGGGGGAGGTCACTGGGCATTGGATATAGTTTCCGGTGATGGTTGGGTTTACGCTTCTGAGGGGGGAACGGCCTATCTTGTGGAAGATACTTCTTGGGGAAGTTGGTGTTGGACTGGCAAACCGTACAATGGTCCTGCCTACGGTATTTACGTCGTCCATCCGGATGGAAGAAAGACTGTCTATTGGCACGTTCAGAAGCCTTGACATAATTTCCATTTTTGGTTAATATCTTTCCACCTGCGTCGACTTATTGTCCGCCTCGGAGTTAAGGTTGGGGCGCGTCCGATCGGGAACCCCTGGCTTCGGAGCGGCTTTTCCGCAGGGTGCTTGTCCACAAGCAGTTGAGCGTGTTCGTCCCGCAGCTTGCCGCGCTCCCAGGTTGCGGGTCCCGCTCCCTCCCAGGCAGATGTGAGCTACCCAGCTGACGTCTGCCTTTCTTTTTGAGTTCTTGACTTTTTTCGGGTTAATTTATAATGTGAATCACTGCTCTGCCTTGCTGCCGGCCTTTTGTGGTCCGCGGCATGGGGGCGCATGCCGGGCGCTTGCGGCTGCGGGGCTTCTTGTGGGGTACCCACGTCGGCCGCGTGTAAGGAGTTGCCCGCCGCCGGAACCGCCGGATTTGCGCGCTCGGGCAGTCACTTTCGCCGTCTGCCGATCATTAAAAGGTCCGAGGCCTGCTAGGTGCCCCCAGGCTGAGGACGAAATCATTGCTCGTGAAGACCCTACCCCTTCACGAGCTTTTTATTTTTACGCATTTACTATTTGGGAGTGAGATTGCAAGCAACTTGACAGAGTGGTCTGTAATAGTATACTAGTATACTGTAATGCCTAGGGTTTCGTCCCGCCATTTGGACAAAAACATTGAGCGGGAAATCTTATCCAATCTGGATTGGCTTTTCTCCCAACTCAAGTCGCAAGAGGACGCCCATTCTTTTCTTCAATTCATCTTAACCCGCGAGGAGCGGCTAATGTTGGCCAAACGGGTGGCGGCTCTCTTTTTGATCCACCAGGGCTACCATTATTCTGATGTGGCGGAAGCTCTCAAGCTGACGGCGGCGACTATCTCTAAATTGCGAGCGATGGCAGACATTGGGGTGGGGGAGGTCGCGGTGATTATGCAGAAGTTAGACCAGCACGAGAAAAGCAAGCGCGCCGGCGAAAAGATTGAAAAAACTCTCGAAACCTTGGGGCTGATGCTCTCGGCGAAAAGGAGTATGCGTGCCCGGGCTGAATTGACCCGCCGGGCTTTTTCAAAGTAATTTTCTCAAAATTTCACTCCGAGTTTTAACCGCTGTTTCACTCTTGCGACCTTACCCTTCTTGAAATTGTAAATCAAAAATAAACTTTTACCTTCTTAACAGTATACTAGTATACTAGAATAAAGTTAGTTTTGATAAATTTAAGATAGGGTATTGACAAATGAAAAACCTGCCTTTAAAGTTTAGGGCAATTGTGTCACGGCACGGACTGGCTCCGATCGTCGTCATTGTTGCTCTTACTTTCGTAGCCATTTTTGGTGGAACTGCTCTCATCGCTTGGAGAACTTCGCTCCTCGATCCTTATCTTCCGCAGACCGTTAAAAGGTTTTTAGGCAAACGGGCTTCCGATATTTCAACTTCGCCTTCCGCTTCAGACGCAGCTGATTCTGGCTCACAATTCTCCGAGCAACAAATCGAGGATTTAACTAAGGACTGGAAAACTTACATCAATACTGAGATTGGTTTTTCGTTTAAGTACCCTGCAGCCTGGAAAAGTAAGCCTACTTCCTCGGAAGAAGGAAACGAGATTGCGTTGCTTGATTTTGACGGCGGGCAATCGTACCTGAATTTCTATAACAGCGGTGGTGCGTTCGGAATTGAGCCCGGCTACAAAGTTTCGGAGGGCGACAAAGC
>CAZEID010000022.1:0-3370 GCA_964512075.1 uncultured Candidatus Saccharibacteria bacterium
GTCCCAATTTGGGCAAACGGCGACAGCAAGACTAGAAAGGTGTAAGCGTAAAATAGGATTTTAGGGCGATTTCTACGGAAGAGTCGTCCCAAATTCTTTCGATTATTTTCGGCCCACGAAAAAACAGCCCGCTTTCGCGGGGCTAGGTTTGCCCGGAATTGAAAAATCCGCTCAGAAATCATAAGGCCCAAGCAAACCCGTCTACCTTGGAGGATTATCTCTAAGGTTGCCGAAATCTGCTCGGGCGACTTATAGTTTACCAGATCGGACACTATAAGTCAAATACTAGAGGTTGCTTAGGGGGAGGAGAGTGGTGCCCCGGGAAGGAATCGAACCTTCACTCTTGGACTTAGAAGGTCCCTGCTTTATCCGTTAAGCTACCGGGGCGCTGGAGCGCCCGAGAAGATTCGAACTTCCAACCTACTGCTCCGAAGGCAGTCGCTCTATCCGTTGAGCTACGGGCGCTGGGGTGGCTGGTGGGATTTGAACCCACGGCATCTTCCTCCACAGGGAAGCGCTCTACCGCTGAGCTACAGCCACCGTGCGGGTGGCTGCTAGCGATTTGCGCTAGCAAATTACATTCCGCCACCGCGTGGTACCCCCGGAGGGACTCGAACCCTCAACACCCGCCTTAAGAGGGCGGTGCTCTAACCAGTTGAGCTACGGAGGTTCGCTACTGAAGCAGAAGTCACACCTTTAGTGTAACCCTCCTGGAGCGGGATACGGGAGTCGAACCCGTCTCTTCTCCTTGGAAAGGAGATATTGAACCGCTCAACTAATCCCGCAAAACCAACAGTTAATTATACCGCAGGGTGGGAAAATGGTCGGGGATCGCGGATTCGAACCGCGGACCTCTCGCTCCCAAAGCGAGCGCGCTGCCGCTGCGCCAATCCCCGTCTTTTCCGTCTCTTCCTTGGTGGGCGAGGAGAGATTCGAACTCTCAACCCTTGCGGGACACGGTCCTAAACCGTGCGCGTATACCGTTCCGCCACTCGCCCGTTACCGAACTTCTTGGACCCCTAGGTTCAGCTGGGGAAGGAGCTTTTTAAGGAGGTTCGTAACTTTGTCTCCAAGGTTGGGCAGCTCTTCCCTGAATCGTTGAATCAAGGATCGGGCTTCCGGACTCGCTGCAATATCCTGGGCCTCATTTGCACTCTTTCGAAGGAGCCCTAATAATTCAAACGGAGCCAAGATCGCAGCTAGAATCAGCAAGATGATGATAATCCGGCGCATTTTATCTCCTTTGATTTAATTTTATCACTAAAGACTGGCTCAAGCCCGCTCAGGGCAAGACGAGAAGTGCAAATTTTACTAACTGGGCTATTTCGGAGCGAACTGGTTCCGGGACTTGGATTCGAACCAAGATTGACGGATCCAAATTCCGCCGTCCTACCGTTAGACGATCCCGGAACGGGGAGAGCTAAGCACCGCTAAGAATATTGGCAACCATTTCGCTAAATTATCTCTTCCCCAAGGGAATAAACCGACCCCCGGGCGGAAGCTCCTCTCAATTATAAAGCCTTCCGCCTTCTGCTCCAAATCTTTCCTTAACGGTTACTCTTCTTAGCGAGAGACCTGAATAGTCGCGCCAAGCTCCGCCTCGCAGGCTCGGACGGTAACGATGTTGTCGGCGTTCACCGTCACACTGTAGCCGGTCTTAGCCGCGGACCCTTGTGGATCGTCCGGAATGGACACCAAATATTTGGCCAAGGGGGTAGCTAAGTTCACGCAGGCCGCCGCTGTACCACAGGCGGTTCCTCTTTCAGTGGTCGTTCCGCCGGAAGTGCAGGTCCCCAGCTGGCTCTCCGCCATCCCGGCTGTTAAACCGGTTGGTAAGGCTCCTCCGTTGTCCACAATGTATTCGTGGATTGCCGTCAGCAAACTGTTGACATCGCTGATTCGGGTGGAGTTCCGCGCATCGGCAAACCGCCGCGCCGGGTCCAAGGCTACAAACACCACCGCCGCTAGAATCGCGATAATGGCGATTACCACCAAGAGCTCAACTAGAGTAAAACCGCTCCCTAAATTCTTTCCCTTCAAGGAAGCAAAAATCTTCTTCAACTCTTCTCACCACCTTTCCTAATAAACACTACTCTCTTTACTGTAGTGGAATTAGAAGTCGCTAGTCAACCAAGGCCGGCTAGGATAAAGATACAAAGTTGATCGGATCTTTCTGCTTCACCAAGAGAGCCAATCCAAAAAGGGTTGTGAAACCTAGTTTGCGAGTTGGACCAAAATCGACCGCTAGCTTAAGCGGAAGGGTCTTAAGGATATCTTCTACGGAAGTAACCTTTCGCTGGACCGCCGCCGCAAATTTCTCCTGATCCAAATCTACCGCTCCCCCACCTCCTAAGAAAATCTGGGTTGGGCTCTTTCCAAACTTCTCCTCGGTGAAGGCAACTACGTTCGCTACTCCGCGAACTAACTGAGGAGTTTCCACTGTTTCCGTAAAGGTCTGGAGAACTCCTAAATTGTCCAAGATAACGACGTCGGTAGTTTCGCCTCCCAGATCCAAAAACAAGCTAACTTCACCCGCTTTGAGGTGAGAAGCCAAGAGGGCGAAAACGGCCTGAGACTCTGGAGTGGCAAGCACAGTTTTGAGGCCCAACTTCTTGAACAGGTCCAGATATTGAGTAAGGAGTTTCTGATCCACGGCGGCAAACTGCGGTCCGGCAATCGCCGTTGCTAGAGAAGAGATTGGCACGGGTAAAAACTGGGCTACCCGCTGGATCTCCGCTTCCACTAGGGAGGAATCCGCCTTCCCGGCGGGCAAGTTCAGCCGGAGCGTAAAGGTTCGCTCATCGTGCAGTACAAAGGCCACCTCCTGATCCTTCAGAGGCGCTGGAACGGCCTTCTCCAACAAGCTCCGGACTTCTTGCTCCAATGCCCTCCCGTCTTGGATCTCACTTTTTTCAACAACTCCGGGCTTAAGTTCCCTCTTGGCGAAGGCGGTAATGGCCGCTCCTTTGAAAAGGCGAGGAGCAATCCTTAGGGCTTTTGCCGAAGTGTCCGAAAAATCCAAGAGAATCATTTTTCCACCAGATTAGTTTACCTCTTTCCAAGATAACACCTGAATCTTGCTATCCCGCAAGATGTTCGCGCGGACCCGCCGAGTAAATCTGTCCCCCACTGTTCCGGCGGAAGTCAAAACCCAATTATCGCCCACCTTTGAAACCGTAACGAGGCAATCACCCTCCGGTAGGGCCCGGGATCCACCAGCATAATTACTATCGTAGAAAGATGAAAGAAGAGCATCCGCCAAGCAACCCTCCGCCAGATAAAGGGCCTGGTATCCTCTCTCCCCCGCCAAACTTTGCTGAATCTCAAAAATCGCCAATAAAGCGATGGTAACGCCCGCTAAGAGAACTAC
>CAZEID010000023.1:0-10104 GCA_964512075.1 uncultured Candidatus Saccharibacteria bacterium
GAAGGGAAAGATGGCGTGACTCGCCAGCGAACGGAGATTATCTTGGAGGACATGGTGCTGTTGGATTCGAAGGGTGCTCCAACGGAGGAGGTTCCGGAGCAGCCGGCCCCGCCGGAAGAGGAAATTCAGCTTCCGGAAGAGAAGCCCTCGACGGACGCGAAGACTTCCAAAGCCAACCCGGGCGCGGAGAGTGAGGAGATCAGTGAAGATGAAATCCCCTTCTAAGAAAGAAAGAGAAAGAAAGGGTGTGGCGAGTCGGGAGCGGCGATTCGGCGCGCGGGTTTCCCGGGTTCGCTCACGCTGTTATTTTTGTGAGAAGGGTTTAGAACCCGACTTTCGCCAGGAGGATATTCTAATTCGGTTTTTGACCAAGCGCGGAAAGATTCGGCCCCGCAGCCGTTCTGGGATGTGTTCTCGCCATCAGCGGGCGCTGAGCTTGGAGGTGAAGCGCGGTCGAAACTTGGGCCTCCTCCCTTATAGGATAATTGCGTGAAGTTGTTCCGAATAAGACGCGGTCTTCGGCCCTCGATTGTTAGCAACCTCGCTTTGCTCGATTAGCGCTTAAGATTTGTCATAATAGGAAAGCAATGCGGCGGTTTATTCGGGAAAATCTTCCTTTGGTGATCGCTTTTTTAGCGATCTTTTTCGCCGGTTGGCAACTGGGCTTTTCGGGTTACCAACTGAGCTTGCGGCTCAATCCCCCGGAGCTCAAAGTTGAAAACAAGCGAGTCAACTCCGGGTCAATCGATTTCTCCCTTCTTTGGCAAGTGCTGGATCGGATCAACGCGGATTACCTCTTCCGTCCGGTGGATGGAAAGAAGCTTCTGTATGGAGCAGTTTCGGGCTTGGTAAACGCCTTAGGTGACCCTTACACCTCTTTCCTGGATCCCGAAGAGAACTCTCAATTCAACGATAGTCTGGAGGGGGTTTACGAGGGGATTGGCGCGGAGTTGGGAATTCGAGATAACCAATTGATTATTGTGGCTCCTTTAGAGGGTTCGCCTGCCCAGCAGGTGGGGATTCGCCCCAGTGACAAAATTTTAGAGATTGATGGGGTTTCGACGGCGGGATTACTGATCACCGACGCGGTCGCGAAAATTCGCGGTGCTTCTGGTACCAAAGTGGAGTTGACCCTCCAGCGGGGGACGGGGCCCGCGTTTAAGGTGACGATTACCCGGGATCGAATTACGGTCAAGAGCGTTCGATTCGTTGATAAAGGCGGAGGAATCTACTACTTTAAAGTCTCTCGGTTTGGTAGCGACACCAGTGCGGAATGGGATGAGGTGGTGGCCAAGGTTAAAAGTGCCGCCCCTAAAGGATTAGTGCTGGATCTGCGGAGCAATCCCGGGGGCTACCTTTCCGCGGCGGTTTACTTATCCTCGGAGTTTCTGCGGGGGGGAGTTGTGGCTATTCAAGAGGATTCCAGCGGCGGGCGCCACAGCTTGGAGGTAGAGTCCACTAAAAATAATCACGCCTTTGCCGGTGTTCCCGTGGTGGTGCTGATTGATAGAGGTTCCGCTTCGGCCTCCGAGATTGTGGCTGCCGCCCTCAGAGAGAAAGCGGGGGCGCGGTTGGTGGGGGAGAGAAGTTTCGGCAAAGGGACTGTCCAGGACGCCGAGGAGTTTTCCGATGGTTCCGGCTTGCACCTCTCGGTGGCGAAGTGGCTCACACCTTCGGGAGAGTGGATTCACGAGAAAGGCCTCAATCCCGATTTTACCGTCACCCTAACGGAGGCGGAGATTGCTGCGGGTCGGGATCCTCAGCTGGATAAAGCTCTGGAGCTGCTGAAATAGAATTCCAGGTTGGGTTTGTAATAACATACAAGAGATGATGCCCCTCCGCTTTCCAGTAAAGATTAAGCTTTGGCACTTCGTTGCTCTGTTACTAGTGGCTGGCGGGGTCTTGGGTTACCTTTACCGCGTCCCAATTGGAAATTTTATCAGCGAGCGTTTTACGACTTTGGAGATTAGGACTACCCAGCGGGTTGTGAATGAGGAAGACGCGGTGATCGAGGTAGTTTCGGAGGCCTCGCCCGCCGTGGTGTCGGTGGTGGAGGAGCAAACGATTCTCTCACCGTTTTTTGGGGCTCAAACCGGCAAGCAGAGCATTGGGACCGGGTTCATTATCCGGTCTAACGGGTTGATTTTGACCAATCGCCACGTCGTGGCAGAAGAGGGCGCAAATTATTTTGTGGTTACTAATAAAGGAATCGAGTACCAAGTCAAGGAGATTCATCGCGATACCGTTTACGATCTGGCGATTCTTAAGATTAGCGCTTCCGACTTGCCAACCGTTTCTCTGGGGGATTCGGATCAGATTAAGGTAGGTCAGTCGGTCGTGGCAATTGGAAACGCCTTGGGACGTTTCTCCAATACCGTTACCAAGGGTGTCGTTTCGGGGATCGGTCGGGGGATTACGGCCGGCTCCAGTTTAGGAGGAGAGACCGAGGAGTTGGAGGATGTGATTCAAACCGATGCGGCCATTAACCCCGGCAACTCTGGCGGTCCTTTGCTGAATCTCTCTTCGGAGGTGATTGGAATTAATGTCGCCATGGCCCAGGGGGCGGAAAATATCGGCTTTGCGATTCCGATCAATCTAGTTAAGCCGGTGGTGGAGGAGTTTGAGCGGGTAGGGCGAATTATTCGCCCTTTCCTCGGGATCTCTTATTACTTAGTAACCGAAGATTTGGCGGAGGTGCAGAATCTTCCCCAGGGAGCCTTCGTCCAGAGAGTGGTGGAAGGTTCGGGGGCCGACAAGGCCGGTGTGAAGGCGGGCGATGTGATTACCGCGATCGACCAAAATCTAATTAGGGAGTCCAACAGTTTGGCGAAGGTCATTTTGAAGTATAAGGTTGGTGATACCGTGACATTGAAGGTAGCCCGCGCTGGAAAGACGCTGACTCTGAAGGCGACGCTGGGAGAGGCGCCTACTAATTAGTTTTTTTCCTAATTTTTTCGAGGAGTTGATGGAGATCTCCATCTAAGATTGCTTCAATGTTTCCGACCGACACCCCAGTGCGGTGATCGGTAATTCGGTCTTGGGGGAAGTTCCAAGTGCGAATTTTTTCCGCTCGCTCGGCGGTTCCAACCTGTTGGCGACGAAGCTGGTCAACGCTAGACTTTTGCTGTTCCTGCATCATTTGATAAAGTTTTGACCTTAGGACCTCCATTGCTTTTTCGCGGTTCTGCATTTGGGAACGTTCATCTTGACAGGTTACAACGACCCCAGTAGGTAAGTGAGTAATCCGAACCGCAGTTTCAACTTTTTGGACGTTTTGACCCCCGTGGCCGGAGGCTCGGAAGGTTTCGGTTTTGAGTTGGGAGGGATTAACTTCTACTTCCCGAGGGGAGACTTGCGGGAGGACCGCAACGGTAGCGGTGGAAGTGTGAATTCGGCCACTTCGCTCTGTTTTGGGTATTCTTTGTACTCTATGGACGCCGGATTCGTTTTTGAGGATTGTGTAAGCGTTCTCGCCGGTGATCTCCGCAAAATTTCGGTCGAGTTCGCGAGCCTTCCAACCCATTTTTTGGGCGAAACGGAGATACATTCGATACAGTTCTGCGGCAAACAGGCCCGCTTCTTCTCCACCGGTTCCGGCGCGAATTTCGAGAATTGCAGTTTGGATCATCTTAGGATAAAGGATAGCAGATGCCCAATCGGGGCAATTTAGCTCTGTTCCAGCAACTCCTTTAGGGTGCGGGGGCGCTTCTGCGTTTCCTCCGCGGGAGCCGGCGCCTTAGCCTTGGCGGCGGCTTGCTTCGCGGCAGCAGTGCTTCGCTTCTTTTCGAATTTCTCCACGCGGCCTTCGGTGTCCATCAGCACTTCTTTTCCGGTGAAGAACGGGTGGCAGTTCGCGCAAACTTCCACGGTCATTTCCGGCACGGTTGAGCCGATTACGTAGGTTTTCCCGCAAGAAGCGCAGGTGATCTTAGCTTCTGGATAGTAGGTTGGATGTAGATTCTCTTTAGGCATACGGTTGGGCTTTCCTGTTACTCCCGATTGCGGTTCGCTCCGCGATTAGATGATACCACAGGTCTTCCTTTCCACTCGGCGATGAATACTCCGACCGCCACGATGATCGCCCCGGCCAGGAATGTTAGGGTGACCCGTTCCTTAAGCCAAAAGATTGCTAAGGGGGCGGAGAAGAGGGGGTAAAGGTAAGAGAAAAGGGCGGCCTCTCCAACTTCGATTGTTTTCTGGGCTCGGGTCCAAAGGGCATAGGCGAGACTGCCCGAAATCAAGGCCATGTAAAGTACTCCCAAGTGATAAGGGGGAGCCAAGCTGCTAATCGCGGAAACGAGATTTGCCCCGCCGCTGGTGAGGACCGTTAGCGGAAGAATGGTGAGAAAGCCGATTAGGAAAGAAAGGTTAGTTAGGGATACGGCGGAAACTCCCAACCGCATCAGTTCTTTGACTAAAACCACGGCGGCCGTGTTGGCAATTAGGTAAAGAATGATCAACAGGTTTCCTTTCAACTGGGAGATTGCGGTTCCATTCTGGAGCAATGGTTCCAAGGTGGTGAGTAGGGTTCCAAATAAAGCCACGCCGATCCCAAACCTCTCCTGCCGGGTGATTCGTTCCCGGAAGAAGAGCGCTCCGGCGGCGAGAATCAGGAGCGGGCCAATCATGGTGATGAGGGTTGAATCCAGGACGGTGGTTTTCTCCAGTCCGAGGAATAGGAGTCCGAGCGAGACGGTGGAAACTAAGAAGCCGTAGAGGAAGGAGAGGATCCGGGGGCGAGGGGAGGGTGGAAGTTTCAGCCCCCCGAAGGGAAGACTAAGGAGGGCAAGCCCGGCTGAGAGGGCGAAGCGGTAAGTGAGAAAGGTCAGAGCCGAGACCCCGCCTAAGGTGAATTTGATGATCGGAGTAGCCGCTCCCCAGATAGCAGCGGTGGCAAGCAGAGCCAGATAGGCGCGGAGGCGGGGCTTGGTCATGAGGTTTATTGGGCGAGGTTTTTGAGAGCCAATTCCATCGGCAGAGTTTGTTGCGTCCTTTCTTTTAGGTTTTTCAGAGTGACCCGATTGGTGCGGGCCTCCTCGGGTCCTACGATTAGGACGAGGGGGATACCTTTACGGTCCGCGTATTTTAGTTGCTTGTCAAGCTTAGCCGTGGGGTCAAGGTAAAGCTCGGTTTCGATTCCTTGTCCTTGAACCTGGTCAAACAAACGGATGGAGTAGTTGAGAAGCTCCGGTGAGAACACCGTGACCAGAACTCGGGGTTGAAAAGGGATGTCTCGGTAGGTCTTCTCGGGGACCACTGCCATTAAACGATCTAGTCCGAAAGAGATTCCCGTGGCGGGGATCTTTTCACCTAGGAATATCCCAATCAAATTATCGTAGCGGCCTCCCCCGGCTAGAGACGTTTTTTGCTTAGAGATTTTCACTTCGAATATTGCTCCGGTGTAGTAATCTAATCCCCGCGCTAACAGGGGGTCGAACTCCCAGAGTTTCCGGTCGAAGCCAAACTGCTCGAGAAACCGAAAGATTTCCTTAAGGGCGGCCGTCGGTTCTTTCGCCGCGGCTTCTTTGAGGACCTTTCTCCCATCAAAGCCCTTCCGGTCGAGCTCGGCGATGGTTGCTTCCCGGCCGATCTTCTCCAGCTTGTCCAAGGTCTGGATCGCCCCCAGCGGCAAGTTACCAAAGATGGCCCGGTCGTTAATCATTACTTTGAAGTCGGGAACCCCCAGAAGTTGGAGGGCGGTGATGGTGGTGGCGACGATTTCGGCGTCGGCTAAGGTACTGGAGGTTCCGACGGTGTCGATGTCGATCTGGGTAAATTCACGCAGTCGCCCCGCTTGGGGCTTTTCCGCCCGGAAGACGCTGGCAATCTGATAGCGCTTGAAGGGAAACACCAAACTTCTTCGGTTCTGCGCAACATAGCGGGCAAGCGGGATAGTCTGGTCATAGCGGAGGGCGACCATTCTTCCTCCCCGATCCTTGAATTTGTAGATCAGCTTGTCGGCCTCCGAGCCATACTTCCCTTCGAGGATCTCGGCGTACTCCAGGGTGGGGGTTTCTAAGGGAACAAAGCCGTAAGACTTGAAAACACTCTTCAGCAGAGAAACTACCCGCCCGCGTTTCAGGGCTTCTTCAGGGGGAATGTCGCGAAAACCTTTCAGGGTTTGGACTTGCACTTCGGATACAGCATAACAAATGCGTGATTTAACTTGCGAGTTCCGGGGGGTTATTTTTAGGTTGCAGCTTGGGTTTATCTGTCCTATAGAATTGTGGTAAAATGTGGCCATCGCAATTTGAGGAAGGAGGAGCGATGGCCAGATTAGTTGATCGAGCGGATCTTCTCGGCGTCCGCATCGTTCCGCTGGAGAGCGGTCCAGTTTTCGTTCAAGCTCGCTGCCCTCTCTGTCGGGAGATTGTGCGCCTCCATCTTGCGGTTGGCGATGTGGAAATGGGCCGGGAGGCAGCTGCAAGCTGTTTGAGTGGGAGGGATTGGCCAGGGACCTTCGAACTCCACGCCCGTTACAGTCCCGAGGAAACAGATGCGGAGGACGGAGTGGACGTTTGGGGCTTGATTTACGAAAAGGAAGATTAATTTTTGGGGTCGGATTCTGAAAGATTCCGACCCTTTTTAAATTAGTGAAAATATTTGAGGATGTAATCGTGCAAGATCCGGCGGATTCGGGGGTTCCCAATGGATTGGGTGCGCTTCTTGATCTCTTCTAGGCTGGTGGATCGGGATAATTTTTGAAGTGTCTTCCAGTCATCTTTGAGCTCGGTCAATCCGCGGCGCGCGACAGTTTGGGCGATCTCCACCCCCTCTTTAACATACTCTTGGATTGCTTTTTGGGAATCGAACTTTTGGTATTTCTGGAGAGTTCCTAAGTCCCGCCAGGGGATCCGGACGGTCTTGCGATCCTTGAGGACGTCGTTGAGGTAAACCTCGACGCCAAAGCGGCTCCGCGACATCTCCTTGAGATGGGGAAGTAAATCCTTTCGGTAGTAGGCGCGCTGGCCGGTGAACTCCCGGAAGGGAGAGGGGAAGCCATTTTTCCAGACTCGGTAGCCCAGAACTACTTGGGCTTTATTGGTAAGGAGCGGTTCGAGCAGGGAGCGGATGTGCTTTTGGCTTAGGTTGAGGTTGTCGGCATCCCAAAAAGTGACAATCTCTCCATTGGCCCGCCGAACTCC
Organism: uncultured Candidatus Saccharibacteria bacterium; assembly: GCA_964512075.1. Taxonomy (GTDB): domain Bacteria; phylum Patescibacteriota; class WWE3; order 9FT-COMBO-53-11; family 9FT-COMBO-53-11; genus CAZEID01. Next base: position 7,146 of record CAZEID010000023.1, read on the forward strand.
CTCGGCTAGAGCAAATCCTTTTCCGCGATTCTTTCGGAGGTTAAGGATCATAATTTGATCACGGAATCTTTCGATAATTTCGAGGCTGCGGTCGGTGGAACCGTCGTTGACAACAATTACTTGGTTGATTAGAGGGCTTTTCAAGAGTGCTTTGATGACTCCGGCGACGGTCCTCTCTTCATTGAATACCGGGACGATCGCCGAAACGGTTATTTCTCCGTTTTTGTCCATTGCAGTTGCGACTAAGTTAGTTTATATTAACTCATGATGAAGATTTCCTATTTGGGTCATTCCAGTTTCAAGATTTCTACCGGTTCTGTTACGATTTTGACCGATCCGTTCGACCCGGAGAAGGTGGGGTTGCCCTATCCCAAGGTTTCGGCAGACTTGGTGTTGTCTTCCCACGGTCATTTCGACCACCGTTACTTGGAGGCCGTTACGGGAGAACCGTTCATAATCACGGCCCCAGGAGAATATGAGGTGCAGGGAGTGAAGGTTCGAGGGTTTCAAACTTTTCATGACGCCCAGGAAGGAGCAGACCGCGGGAAGAATACGATTTATCTGGTGGAAGTGGAGGATTTAAGTCTTTGTCACCTCGGTGACTTAGGTCACCTTTTGGCCGAAAAAGTGGTAGAGGAGTTCGAAGATCTTGACGTTCTTTTTGTCCCGGTCGGGGGAGTTTTTACGATTGATGGTGCCGAGGCGGCTAAGGTTGTTGCCCAACTGGAGCCAAAGTACGTTATTCCGATGCACTATCGCGTAGATGGGATGGCGGAGAGCTTTGGTGGACTGCAGCCCCTTGAAGTTTTTCTTAGAGAAATGGGGGCGGAACAGGTCGAGCCGCGGGCTGAATTGACTTTGAATTCTAAGAGTCTTCCGGAGGCGACGGAGGTGGTGGTTTTGCAGCGGCGGTTTAATTAAAGATGGCGGAACTTAAGATTCCACCCCACGATCTCGAGGCAGAAAAATCTCTTTTGGGGGCGTTATTGATTGATAAAGATGCCATTGTGAAGGTAGTGGAGTTTCTCCGGCCGGAGCATTTTTACCGGGCTGCCCACGGAGACATTTTCGGAGCAATCCTTTCCCTCTACGAGAAGGGGGAGCCCGCGGATTTGATTACGGTCACTTCCGCCCTCAAGAAGAGCAAGAAGTTGGATGAAGTGGGGGGCGCTACTTATTTGTCGGAGCTGACTGATGCGGTGCCGACTTCTTCGCATGTCGAACACTACGGCAAATTGATTCATGACAATGCGATCAAGCGAGAGCTAATTAGTGTTTCTTCCCGGATTGCCGAGAGCGGTTTTGATGAGCAGATCTCGGTGGAAGATTTATTAGACAAGGCCGAGAGTTCTCTATTCGCGGTTTCCCAAGCCCGTTCCCGGGAGGCTTTCGCCCATATTAAAAAGAGTTTGGAAGAGGCCTTTGATCGGTTAGATGAGCTTCACAAGAATCCCGAGGCGGTTCGGGGGGTCCCCACCGGGTTCAAGACTTTGGATGAGCGGGTGGGCGGGCTTCAGGAGTCCAACATGATCGTACTGGCGGCGCGTCCTTCCCTTGGGAAAACTTCCCTTGCACTGAATATCGCCCAATTTGCGGCGACCGAGCATAAAATTCCGGTCGGAATCTTCTCCTTGGAGACTTCTCGAAGCCAGTTGGTTCACCGGATGCTCTCGGCCCAATCCGATTTGGATGCTTGGAAGCTTAACACCGGTCGACTTGAGGAGGAGGACTTCAAGCGGCTCGGGGAGGCGATGGGGGTTTTGGCCGAAGCCCCAATCTTCATTGACGACACCCCGGCCTTGACGGTAATGGAGATGCGCACTCGGGCTCGTCGGCTTCAGATGGAGCATCAGATTAGACTGTTGATTGTAGATTACCTTCAACTTGCCCGAGGGCGAAATTTAGAGAATCGAGTACAGGAAGTATCCGAAATATCCCAAGCGTTAAAGAACTTGGCTCGGGAGCTTAACATCCCAGTTCTAGCGGTTTCCCAACTCTCCCGGGCAGTGGAGGCGCGGGGAGAAGCCCGACCCCAACTCTCCGACTTGCGGGAGTCCGGCTCGATCGAGCAAGATGCTGACATTGTGATGTTTCTTTATCGGGAGGACCCGGAGGATCGGGAGAATGTGCGCCTCTACGTAGCTAAGCACCGCAACGGCCCGACCGGCGAGTTTCCCCTCTTTTTCAAGGGCGATCGAACTAAATTCTTCGAACGAGAAGAACGGTAATCCTCGACCGTCTATTCTTAGGCGAATCTCGGGTGAATCTCGTAGGGGAGTTTTGTCAGCGGTGAATTTAATCCGCACAGCCAGGTAATTTGACAGGTTTTGTATAGCACCGTAAACTGGACTACCGTACCAAACCAATGCGTCGCTATAACTTCCTAACTAAAGAAGATGTCTATGAGGCTCTCAATCGACTGAGAGCTGCTTTCCTGGCGGCTAAAGATGGTCATCAGGTGGAAGAGATTATCATGAGCGTTTTGACTCACGATGAGCGGATGAAGGTGGGTCGGAGAATCCAGGCGGCGGAGATGCTTGCTAATGGTGCCACTTATGAGGAAGTCACGGGTTTATTAAAGGTCGGGAGGTCTACGATTGGGTTGGTCGAAAGGAGTTTGCGAGAACACCCTTCGGCGTACGAGTTGATTAACAAACGACGGAGTGCGACCGAGGAGGAGTTTAGGTCCCGAGCCTACCGAAAATCAGGCGGTTCTACAAAAGTGTTTAAGAAAAGCATTTACACCGGTTTTACCCACAAGGATGTTGAGCGTTGAGCTTCCCTAGTACCGTAAACTGGACTACCGTACTGAGGGGGGAAGAAAGAAAACCGCCTGTGGTTCCCACAGACGGTTTGGTTACTCTCACTCCTCCTTGATATTGATTCCCAGACTTTCCGGTCCAAAGCGCATCGGAAAAGCATCCCCGATGGTAGTGCGAGCAATCACCCGATCGGGGGT
>CAZEID010000024.1:0-10742 GCA_964512075.1 uncultured Candidatus Saccharibacteria bacterium
GGGGAAAAGAAAATAACGTTTATTGATACTCCCGGCCACGAGGCTTTTTCCCAGATGCGGCAGCGGGGGGCGCGCGTAGCCGACCTGGCCATTTTGGTCGTTGCCGCGAATGACGGGGTCAAGCCACAGACGGTCGAGGCCATTGCGCACGCCAAAGCGGCGGGGGTTCCATTGGTAGTGGCATTGAATAAAATTGATCTGGCTTCGCCTCAAGACGCGGCGAAGGTCAAAGGCCAATTGGCTAAGGAGGGGGTCTTGGTGGAAGGGCAGGGGGGCAAGGTACCGGTGGTGCCGGTTTCGGCCAAGACGGGGGAAGGAGTGCCGGAGCTTCTAGAGATGATTGGTTTGGTGTCCGACTTGCTAGAGTTGAAAGAAGAGGCGGGGGCTCCTTTGGAGGCGGTCGTAATTGAGTCTCTTCTTTCCCCTCAGCAGGGACCGCTCGCTACGGTTTTGGTGAAGAAAGGTACTCTGCGAGTTGGGGAAACCGTCTCCGCGGGAGAGGTGGGAGGGAAGGTTAAAGCTTTGATTGATGATCGGGGACGGCGGGTTCTTGAAGCGGGTCCCGGGATGCCGGTTCAGGTTTTAGGATTCACCGCTCCTCCTCCAGTGGGAGCAGTGGTGACTAGATTACTAGGCGGCTTGGAGGTTAAGAAGGAAACTTCCGTAGCGCAGTTGCCTAGCAGTTCTGATTCCCAAGCCAAAGGTTTGAACGTCATTTTACGGGCGGATACGCAAGGCTCGCTGGAAGCCGTTGCGGCGGCTTTGGAGAAGATCCGGACTGGTGAAAAGGGAATCAACCTTCTCCTTAAAGGCGTCGGGCCGATTGGAGATGCCGATGTTCGGCTAGCTTCTGCAACTGGAGGCGTCATTTTAGGATTTAATGTTTCGGTAGGACCTTCGGCTCGGAAGTTAGCAGATGATCTGGGGGTGGGAGTTCGCTCATTTCCCGTGATTTATGGACTGCTGGAGGCGGCGGAAAAGCTGGTTTCCGGAGCGCGGGTGCTGGAAGAAGAGGAGAAGGCGCCCGAGGCGGAAGTGTTAGCCACGTTTACCTTGCACAGCGGAGATTTGGTCGCGGGTGTGCGGGTCTTGAGCGGGAGGATTAAGTACCGGGACCGCGTCCGGGTGATTAGGGAGGGCGAGGAGGTTCACCAAGGAAAGGTTCGGGGGCTGAAGATCGGAAAGGAGGAGGTTCCGGAAGTGAGAACCGGTCAGGAGGCGGGGGTTTTAGTTAAGCCGGGCTTCGCTTTCCGAAAAGGTGATCGGATCGTGGTATCGTAAAATAGAGAATAGGAACACTGCGAATTAAAGTAACTAGATGATTAACTTGGATAACTAGCAAACGACTTGAATGGCAAAGAAAAAGGTAGCGAAGAAGATAATTAGGAAGGCGACCGTTAAGAAGGCGGCGGCTAAGGTTACCAAAAAGGAAACTAAGCCGAAAGCTCCGCCCGCGGCGAAAAAAGAAAGTCTTTTCGACAAAGCGAAGGCCGCCTTAGTCGGAATGGCGGCGATCCACGAAAGGGATACCGGTTCTCCTGAAGTTCAGATTGCCCTCCTCACCAAGCGGATTCAGGAGTTGACTGAGCACCTTAAGGTCCACAAGAAGGACTTAAGTTCCCGGCGGGGTCTCCTCGGACTTGTCAACAAGCGGCGAAAACTTTTAATGTATTTAATGAGGAAGGACGAAAAACGATACCGAAAAATCACGGAAAAATTGGGATTAGAGAAATAGTTTCGAAATCTCTTCCCTTTCCCCAATCGAGCATCGTGGAACTGTTAAGGTTCGCAGAGGTGGGGCCGTCTTCCTAGGTTCTTAAACAATGGGAAAAGTGATTAAAAAGGAAATTGAATTCGGGGGGCGAGAACTTTCGCTGGAGTATGGGGAGTTGGCTGGTCAGGCCAATGGTTCCGTTCTAGCGCGCTATGGCGACACGGTTGTTTTAGCCACCGCCACCTCGGCCAAACCCCGCGAAGATGGGGGTTTCCTTCCCCTAACTGTGGATTACGTTGAACGACTTTACGCCGGTGGCATCATCAAGGGTTCCCGGTTTGTGAAGCGGGAGGGTCGGCCTTCGGACGAGGCCATTCTCTCCGGAAGGCTGATTGACCGGTCGATTCGCCCGCTCTTTCCGAAAGATTACCGGGATGAGGTTCAGGTAGTGATCACAGTTTTGTCGGTTGATTTGGAGAATGACCCAGCAGTTTTGGGAGTGATTGGCGCTTCGGCGGCTTTGGCCTGTTCCGACATTCCCTGGGAGGGTCCAATTGGAGCGGTTCGAATTGGTCGGGCGAATCCCGGAGGCAACGGTTCGGCCGAGCTTTTGCTCAACCCGACCGGGGCGGAGATGGCGGTGTCCGATTTAGATCTGGTCGTTTCCGGGAGAGCGGATGAAGTGGTGATGGTGGAAGGCGGGGCGAGTGAGCTTCCCGAAGAAGAAATTCTGGAGGCGGTGGAGTTTGGCCAGGCTTCGATTGCTTCGCTAACCAAGTTGATTGCCGAGTTGGCGGCGGAAGTAGGCATAGCGAAGAAGCCTGTCGAGGGGGAACCTCAATTGGGGCCGATGCGGGAGGACTTGCGCAAATTTGCCCTTGACCGACTTAAGGAATTAGTTAGCCAGCCTTTGGGGAAAGGGGAGTTCCAAGAAAAGTTTGAAGCCCTCTCCGAAGAAGTTTTCAAGAAGTTCGAGGGGACTTACCAGAAGGTAGCCATGGCGGCGGTTCTGGGGGAATTGATCAAAGAAGCCGTGCGGGAGCTGGTGATCAAAGATGGGAAGCGGACCGATGGCCGGAGGTTAGATGAGATTCGCCCCCTCTACATCCGGGCAGGAGTCTTGCCGCGCACACATGGTTCGGCGATCTTTCAGCGCGGCGAAACTCAAGTGCTGACGACCGCGACGTTGGGTTCTACCTCTCTGGAGCAGATCTTGGAGAGCCCCACCGGTGAAGTTACTAAGCGGTTTATGCACCATTATTACTTTCCCCCGTTCTCAACGGGGGAGGTGGGAAAGATTGGTTCGCCGGGGCGGAGGGAAATTGGTCACTCCGCTTTGGCCGAACGGGCGCTGGAGCGAATGATTCCGGCGGAAGAAGTTTTTCCCTACGCAATTCGGTTGGTTTCCGAGGTTCTCTCTTCGAATGGCTCGACTTCGATGGCAGCTACTTGTGGTTCGACCCTAGCTTTGATGGATGCGGGTGTGCCTATCAAGGCTCCGGTTTCGGGAGTCGCAATGGGTCTTTTCACGGATGGGAAGACTTTTCGGGTTCTGACCGATATTGCGGGGTTGGAGGATCAGTGTGGAGATATGGACTTTAAAGTGGCCGGGACCGAAAAGGGTATCACGGCCGTCCAGATGGATCTCAAGGTTAAGGGTCTTCCTCGGAAGGTGATGGTGGAGGCTTTAGCGGATGCCCGGCGCGCGCGGTTGGCGATTCTCGAAGAGATGTTGAAGGTGTTGGAGAAGCCCCGAGAGCGACTCTCCCAGTATGCTCCGAAGGTCGCAATTGTGAAAATTCCGGTTGATAAGATTGGCGAAGTAATCGGGCCCGGGGGGAGAATGATTCGCAGCATTACCGAGCAAACTGGAACGGTGGTGGACATTGAGGAGGATGGGACGGTTAGTATCTCTGGGCCGGACGAGGCAAAAGTTAATGAAGCCCGGAAGATTGTGGAGGATTTAACGCGTGAGGTGCAAGCAGGAGAAGTTTTCGAGGGAGTGGTGAAGCGGATTATGGATTTTGGGGCTTTTGTGGAAATTTTGCCGGGCAAAGAGGGATTGGTGCACGTCTCTGAACTTTCCCACGACTTTGTTTCGAAGCCGGAGGACGTGGTGAAAATCGGCGACAAAATCAAGGTTAAGGTGGTGGAGATTGATTCGCTGGGGAGAATTAATCTTTCCAAAAAAGCGCTGGAACCGGCTCCTCCGGGTTCGCGGGGGGGAACTCACCAGAATGGGCGCTCGCTGGGGTACCGCACCCCGGATTATCAGAAGAGCGGTTATCGGCCCCGGCGGCCGGGCAGTTTTGGGAACCGAGATCGTGGACGACCGTTTCGGCCGGCGGGATATCAGCTGCGCCGGGACCGGCCTTTCGGCCCCCGATAGCACGGATAATGGAGAAGAAAAAAGAAGAACTCCTCGCCCAAATTGAGCATGTTGTTCAGGTTTGCCGTAATTGCCGCTTGTGGCGTACTGCTACCCACGCCGTCCCGGGGGAGGGGAGCCCCAACGCAACGGTAATGTTTATTGGCGAGGGTCCCGGCTACCACGAGGACAAGCTTGGTCGCCCATTTGTTGGCAGGGCGGGAGCCTTTCTCGATCGATTACTTTCTCGGAACGGCATTCGCCGGGCGGACGTTTTCATTACTAATGTGGTTAAGCACCGCCCGCCCGATAATCGGGCGCCGATGAAAGATGAGACTCGCGCCTGCCTTCCTTTTTTGATGCAGCAGATCAAAGTGATTAATCCTAAGGTGATTGTTCCTTTGGGTCGATCCGCGCTGGAAGTTTTCCTTAAGGATAAGGGGATCAGTGAGGTCCACGGCCAGGCCTTTCGGGTCGGAAATCGAATTATCTTTCCGCTTTATCACCCCGCCGCGGCGCTCCGCTCCCCGTCGGTGGCGCGGATCTTGGAGCAGGAATTCCGCGATCTGCCTAGAATTATTCGGGGCGAGCTGGTTCCGGTCGAGGTCGAGATTCAGAATAAGGATAAGAACCAGATGAAGTTGATTTAGATGATTAGTTAAATAGTTAATTAGAGAAAGATGGATCAAAAAGCCAATCGACCAACCACCGCTTTCAGCGAGACCCCGCCCACGGCGGTGGTTAACCAATCAACCAGTAACCAGTTTCTCAAATTCATTCCAATCGGGGGGATGGGCGAGGTTACCAAAAATATGTATGTTTATGAGACTGCTAACGACTTAGTGGTGGTCGACTGCGGAATTGGTTTTCCACCGGAAGAAGAGGGGGTGCCCGAGAACGTGCTCTTGATCCCAGACTTTTCCTATGTGATTGCCAATCAGCAGAAATTGCGGGCGCTTTTGGTTACGCATGGTCACGAAGACCATATCGGCGCGATTCCTTACCTCCTTAAGAAGATTCGGGTGCCGATCTACGCCGCCCGGCTTCCGGCGGGGATGATTAGGGAAAAGCTTAAGGAGCGCGGTCCCAAGAAAGTCGAGATTAGGGAAACTAATGATGGCCAGCGCGTTAATCTTGGTCGGGACTTTTCCTTTGAATTTATCCGCTTGACCCACTCGATTCCTGATACGATGGCGATTGCCCTAAATACTCCTTTGGGAACGGTGATTCACACTGGAGATTTTAAGCTTGATCCCACACCCCTCGATCGGCGATTGGCCCAGCTGGGGAAGATTGAAGAATACGGCCGAAGGGGAGTGTTGCTGTTGGTTTCAGATTCCCTGCGGTCGGAGAGAGAGGGAAGCTCACCCTCGGAAAGGATTGTCGGGGAGACTTTTTTCCGCGAGATCCAGAAGACCCGGGGGAGGGTTTTTGTGACGATGTTTTCCTCCGACATTTCCCGGATTCAGCAGGCGGTGGATGTGGCGGCGGCCTTAGGAAGAAAGGTAACGCTAGCCGGACTTTCGCTGGAAAAGAGCTTCCGGGTTGCGCGGGATTTGGGATATTTGGCAGTTTCCAAAAAACAGGTGATTGATAATGCCAAGCTCAAGAAGCTTCCGGTCTCCGAGCAGTTGATTCTGGTTTCGGGTTCGCAAGGTCAAGCTAATTCGGCGCTCTCTAAAATGGCCCGGGGCGAGCACCGAACGTTCAAGATCGGTCAGGGGGATCTAGTGATTTTTTCCTCCGACTTAATTCCGGGCAACGAAGACCGGGTTCGCCACCTGCAGGAAGAGTTGCGGAATGTTGGGGCTAAGGTTCTTTACCTCGAGGAAATTCCGGAAATTCATGTCTCCGGGCATGGTTATGCCGAAGACTTAAAGCGGATGATTCGCGCGGCGCGGGCGCAATACATCGTGCCCATTGGGGGAACGGAAACTTCCATGAAGGAGTACGTTAAGTTGGCGCGGGGATTCAACTACCGGGAGGACCAGATTTTCGTCTTAGAGAGCGGCCAGGTGCTGGAGTTCTATCCGTTTGAGAATCGGGTCGCTGCCCGGTTAGCCGAAAGAATTAATCTGCGGGAGTTTTCGGTTACCCAGGACTAATCCAGTTGACTTTCTTTTTAAGGACCTATAATATTAGGTAGTTCAAATCTATTGGTCCCCTCGCGGAGGGGAAAGGAGAGAGGCAAATGTCTTGCTCTTGTTCTGGTTGCTATTACCAAATGGTCGGGGAGGAGTCGCCCACCGGGAAAGAGTGGTGCGGCTGGCTCGGGGGAGACCCCGACCCCGGGGGGAGGCGCTGCCATTTCGTTCGGCAAAGTACCGAGCGGATCCCGAAGGGATTGGCTATCGCCAGGTCGCTTCGGATTGTTTCTCAGGCCGACCTCGCGGCCGAGAACGAAGCGTTCAGTGATCTCGCCGGCGGCCTCCTCCATTAGGTAAGGCCTGGGGAACCCGAAGGGTTTAACTTTAAACCCTTCGGGTTTTCTTTGGCCCTTTTTAAACTAGCGCTCTAGTCGGTTGGGCCACTGTTTAATAGCCCCATAGCAGTTGACGATCGGACATTTCTATGTTTTAATTTAAGCAGAACCGAATCTCTTAAGAAAGGAGAAATTGCCGTGGGGGCCGGGTGGATCTTCCCTTTAAGGGCGGCAGCGACTCTCACCCTAACCAAGCTGTTTCCCCGCCGCTATCAGCGTTTTCTCTGGTGCTCGCTGGAGCATCGGGTCGGACCGGTTTTTCTTTGCCACCACGCCAGCGTTCCTTGCGAGGTTGCTTTTTGGGTGGCTCGGCACGCTGAGAAGTTGTGGGAGGCACTGCAGGTAGAATTTCCTAAGGAAACGCAAGATGGCTTTGTTCTGGATGTTATTTGCGATCGCCATCGCGGTCCCGGCTTCAAGCCCAACGGGGACTCTCGGGCAATTATTAATTTGTCCCGTTTTTTCCTGGACACCGCGCATCCAAGCTTTGAGTCCCAAGAGCGTTCTTTGCGGGGGACGCTTGCGGAGGAGTTGCACCACGTCGTTCGCGGGCGGCGCTTTGGCGAAGAGCCGTATGTCTTTCGGGGGGATGGGGACAGCGACCACCCCTGGCTGGAGGAACTCCTTCACTACGCCCTCAACGAATTTGAAACCGAAGCTTTGCGGTTTTGCGTTCGGGCGACTGGCGATCGGGCGGAACTGTTGGCGGAGGTGGAGAAATACTTGGAGAGACGGGGAAGAGAATCTCCTTGAGTTTCGAGGATTGGCCATCAGCGACCCGTTGGTGGCCGAAACCCCGGGACTTGAGCAGGACCGGTTCTTGGAAGATCCCTAAGAGAGGCTTCGGCTTTTCTTAGGGCCAGGGAACTTTTCGGGATGTGCTGTCCTTCGCACTAGCACTCAGGTTGCAATTCGCTATTGCGAATGATCTTAGCATAGGAACAGCAATCGCGGAAAGCTCCTTGGTAGGTGCTTGACGCCTATCTCATCCCGTTGTAAACTATAAGATATATCGCGCATCCGGCGCGTTTAAAACCCCTGAAAGGGAAAGGAGAGATTAGAATGGCCGAGAACATTAAGTTCGAGGTCGGGCAGCGGCTCCGCGAGATCGACGGGTACCAACAGGTGCTCGTGATCGAGCTCCGTTGTCCCTTGTGCGCAGCGGGAGGCAAGACGGATCCCGTCGCCATTCCGGCCACGCGCGCTTGGCGGCCGAACTTCTCCCAACTGGAGGAGAAGGCCAAGCAACTACCGGCCCTTTCGGCCCTGTTCGAGGAGACCGAGAAGGGCAAGCGGGCTCGGCTGACTTGCGGACCCCACGGTCAGCAACTCCGCAAGGCCGGCATCTGGACCGACATGTTCCACCTGGTCCTGGAGCGGGCTCGCGAGCGCCGGCAGCAGTCCGAGCTTTCTACCATCGCCACCCTGCTGGGGGGCGAGCAGGTGGAAGCTGTTCAGGCTGTTGGCCGGAAGGTTGACCGGCGCCGGGGTCGGGCCGTTGCCAAAACGGCCGACAGCGAGGCTAGGGAGAGTGAAGGCCGCCGGCCGAAGCCTTCCCGCAAGCCGCGCCGAAGCCGCCGAGATCAGGAAGAAGGCGCAGACTGATCTCGGCTGCCACCAGCCCCCCATCTGAATGAACCGCAAGGTTTTCGGTGAGGGGCTTTTCTTTTTTGACTTTCTTTTCAATCTCTGCTAATGTAACTAACAGCGAATGGCAAAAGCTTTCCACATAGTTCAGGTTCCGCCCCAAGCGGGGGAACTTTCTGGGTAGCGTTTCTTTAACTCAAAGCTTTTGCCAGCTTCGCGCTGGCTTTTTTAATGATTAGCCAGGGCCGGTAGCTCAGCGGAAGAGCGCCTCATTTGCAATGAGGAGGTCGAGGGTTCGATCCCCTCTCGGTCCACCATTCGACGCGCTGCGCTTGCTCTTGGCAAGCCAGCAAGGAGAATGTTCTGAGCATGGTCGAAGGACAAAGCACTTTGACATCGTAATAGGGTAATTAAGTTGCTATCAGGAGAAGCGAAACTGATAGCGGAAACAGAAGGTCTTTATTTAAGGTAGATGATGGATGCCTTGGGGCAAGGAGCTGATGAAGGACGTGCCAGACTGCGATAAGCCTCGGTGAGCTGTCAAGAAGCGTTATTAACCGGGGATTTCCGAATGGGGTAACCCAGTCCGTAGGGACTACCGCTTGGCCAAGTTCCCGCCTTTCGGCGGGATATTAACCGAGTTGGAAGGAACTCAGTGAAGTGAAACATCTCAGTAACTGAAGGAAGAGAAAACGCACCCCGCAAGGGGTGATTCCTCGAGGCCGACCTCAATTGAGGTTCGCCTTGCGGAATCTAGTGATTCCCTAAGTAGCGGCGAGCGAAAGGGGAGCAGCCCAAACCCCGCCTTCGGGCGGGGGGTTATAGGACCTGCTTTTAGAAGATCAAAGGTAGGAGAATGTCCTGGAAAGGGCAGCCGCAGAGGGTGAAAGCCCCGTAACTGAAACTGGCGATCTTCTTGCAGGATTCCTGAGTACTACGGGATAGGTGAAAGCCCGTAGGAATTCGGCCGGACCACCGGCCAAGGCTAAATACTCTTTGCCACCGATAGTGAACAAGTACCGTGAGGGAAAGGTGAAAAGCACCCCGGTTAGGGGAGTGAAATAGAAACTGAAATCATCTACTAACAAGCAGACGGAGGGATGTACCATACGGTACGTCCTGACGTCGTGCCTATTGAAGAATGAGCCGAGGAGTTGCCGGACGCAGCGAGACTAACCGAGTTGGAATCGGGAAGTCGGAGCGAAAGCGAGTCCTAATTGGGCGATTAGTTGCGTTCGGCAGACCCGAAGCCTGGTGAGCTAACCATGGGCAGGATGAACCCCGTCGAAAGGCGGGGGGAGGTCCGAACCGGTGTGCGTTGCAATGCGCTCGGATGACCTGTGGTTAGGGGTAATATGCCAATCGAACCAGGTGATAGCTGGCTCTCCCCGAAATGTATTTAGGTACAGCCTCAGCGAGTAACGGTGGGGGTAGAGATACTGGAAGGAATGCCGAGCCCGTGAGGGCATCGCTTCCTACCAAACTCCGAATACCATCGCGAAATCGTTGGGAGTGAGAACACGGGAGCAAGTTCCGTCGTTCCAAAGGGAAACAGCCCAGACCATCAGTTAAGGTCCCTAAGTTGGATTTAAGTGGGAAAGGTAGTGGAATTCCTTAGACAGCCAGAAGGTAGGCTCAGAAGCAGCCATCCTTAAAAGAGTGCGTAACAGCTCACTGGTTGAGGAATTCCGCGCCGAAAATGTAACGGGGCTCAAAATCCACACCGAAGCTATGGATTTGCCGCAAGGCGAGTGGTAGGGGAGCGTCCCGTCGACAGCGAAGGTTCAGCGTAAGCTGAGCTGGAGTTTACGGGAGTGAGAATCTCGGCATGAGTAACGATTGGCGGTGAGAATCCGCCGCACCGAAAGTTCAAGGTTTCCTCCGCTCTGGTCGTCATCGGAGGGTTAGTCGGTCCTAAGCTGAGGTCGAAAGGCGTAGGTGATGGACAGCCGGTTAATATTCCGGCACTTTCGCCCGGTTCGAGGGGGTAACGTTTTCCAAAGTTGCGAGCGTTCAGATGGTTGGACGTCTTCCGCACCAAGGGGTCTGGTTGGCAAATCCGCCAGGCGCAAACCAAGGTGCGGCGGGGAGTCCCGTAAGGGGCAACTCGCGAGGCTGGGGAACCTAGAAAAACCTCTAAGTTACGCCGGGTGAAATCCGTACTGCAAACCGACTCAGGTGAACTGGATTAGTAATCCCAGGTGCGCGGGAAAACGTTCTTTGAGGAATTCGGCAATTTAGCCCCGTAAGTTCGCGATAAGGGGTGCCCTCCTACCTTTTTGCCACTTAGTTCAGCGGCGGCGCAAGGGCGAATAGCCCTGCCCTATTCGGGCACAGCGCCGCGGTAAGTTCCTAAATAAAATTTAGGACTTAGACGAAAGTTGTTCTAGGAAGCAAAAAGGTGGGAGGGTCGCAGTGACAAGGCTCGAGCGACTGTTTAACAAAAACACAGGTCTCCGCTTAACCCGTAAGGGGATGTATGGGGGCTGACGCTTGCCCAGTGTCCGTCGGTTAAGGAGCGGTCTAAGATTATCTCAAGGACCAACCCAAAGCCCGGATAAACGGCAGCAGTAACTATAACTGTTTTAAAG
>CAZEID010000025.1:0-5944 GCA_964512075.1 uncultured Candidatus Saccharibacteria bacterium
CTACCGTACTACAGTGCACTAGATAACGGTAAAAATTTTAGGAGAGGTATCCTTTAACAAAGTCGCTGAAGGTAATTGGGTTTCTTCCCTCTACCTGTACCCGATCCAGGGAGAAGGTGCCGTTCTCCAAATGGGCAGCGAGGATTTTAAGTTTCAGGTTCTGCTGCTTGGGGTTGCGGAGTTCCCGGTCTAACTGGGTCGCCATTTCCCCAACGGTCGTCCAGACGCCGGGCCACGGGGTGTAAGCTCGAATCATCCGTTCGATTTTCTCGTTGGGCCACTCCCAGTTGATTTTTCCGTCCTCTTTCTCAATAAGCTTGGTGAAGGTGGCGAGTTCGTGGTTCTGGGGTTGGGGAGTGATCTTTCCGGCCTGGTACAAGGGAATCGTTTCGGTAAGCAACTTTCCGCCCAATTGGGCCAATTTTTCCGTGAGGGTGGGGGTAGTTTCGCGGGGCGCCAGGGAAATTTTTTGGTGGGCGAGAACCGGTCCGTGGTCTAGCTCTTCGTCCAGCTGCATAATCGTTACTCCTGTCTCTCGCTCTCCGTTCAAGATCGCGGCCTGAATCGGAGAAGCGCCCCGATACTTCGGCAGGAGGGAGGGGTGAACATTAAGCGCCCCCCGGGTGGGAATTGCCAGAATTTCGGGAGGGATAATCATCCCGTAGGCGGCGACTACGAATAGACTCGGCTTAAGGGCTCGGAGTTTGGCCTCCAGTTGGGAAAGCTCGGTTTTGGAAGCTGGTGTGAAGGTTCGGATTCCCCTCTCTTTCGCTAGTAACTTAACGGGGGAAGGCGTCATCCGGTGGTTCCGGCCGGTGGGGCGGTCGGGTTGGGTAATAACACCTATAACTGGGAAATTAGCTTCCAGCAAGTTTTCAAGGATGATTCGACCGAAATTCGGGGTTCCCAGGAAGACAATTTTGGGACGATTAGTTTTGGGCATTCTTCCCGCCGAAACGCTCCTCCAGCTCCGCTTCCGTGTAGAGTTTTCCCTCGACCTTTCCGGTGATTAATTTTCCGTCCAAATGGTCAATCTCATGCTGAAAAACCCTGGCCAGAAAGCCCTCCGCGTTAAGGTGGAGCTTTTTTCCAGTCAAATCTTGGAATTCGACCACGATGGACTGGTAGCGAGCAATTTGGCCGTATTGATCCGGAAGGGAGAGGCAGCCCTCGTACTCGGCTACGGTTGCCTCGGAGCGGGAGACAATCCGGGGGTTAACGATGGCTAAAAATCTAGGGACACCTCGCTCTTCGGGGTTCAGGCGCACCACCGCTACTCGGAGATTAACTCCGATTTGGTTGGCGGAGAGGCCCACTCCTTCGGGATGATGTTGGTTTTCGAGAATTTCTTCCATTTCACGGACCAGCCGCCGGAGGTTTTCGTCGAATTTTGTCACCGGTTGGGTAGGTTGGTTCAGAATTTGGCTTGGCGATTTTACGATCCTTCTCATAGGAGGGACTCTGGATCAACTTCGATCCGCCAGTCCGGATTAATTGCTTCCGGAAGTTTAGCAAGTAGTTCGGGTTGGGTGGTCCGAACGGCTACGTGAAGCTGCACTTTCCCAGGAGTTTTGGAGAATGATTCGTAGGGTGGCGAGACTAAAAAGGTTTTCTGATTCGCCTTTTCCTCGAGGTAATCCTGGATTCTTTCCGCTTCTAGGTGGGCCTTTACAGAGTTTCGAGCGGCGTAACTCAGCTTCACCAGCGTCGCGAAGGGAGGAAAGAGAAACTCCTTCCTGTTCCGAACTTCTCGCCGGTAGAAATTTTCAAGATTGCCGCTCGCCAAATCGGCGAAGAGGGGGTGTTGCGGGAAAGCGGTTTGGAGGTAAACCGTCTTTTTCGCAATTCGGGTGAGTTTCCCAACGGTCCAAACTAATTTTTCGTGTGCGCGGAAGTCGGGGAGGTTTAGGAGGGTGTCCGAATCGGCCCAGACTACGTAGTCGGTTTCCTTTCCCATGAATGAAAATATCTCTGGTCCGAAGATCTCGAAAGTGTTTCGGTCCGCCCCGACTTTAGCTATTTCGGTTTTGATTTCCTCCCGTAATTCTCGCGAATTAACATAAACTATCGTGTTTTTTCGGGCGCCAAGCAGATCTGCTAGCGGCTGGGAGACAAAGGTGAAGTTGCCGGACAACCTTTCTCGACTTAGGTTGACGATTTTTGGAGGCCTTATTTGGGGAACTTTCAGCTTTTCTTTTTCCAAATCTTCCACGCGGGGGATCTGATAGTGTAATTCTAGCTCTAGCCCCTCCAACTCTGCCCGTTTTTGGGCAATTTCCTTGGCGTGGTAGTAGGGCGCGCGCTCGTCTTTATAGTTCCAATTTTCGGGCTCTTCGACTACGATCTTTTTAAGGTGGGGAAGTTGAGAGAAGACGGCTGAGCGGGAGCCAATGAGAGCTTGCGGGTGAGTCAGTGCCCAAATTCGAACTTGGGCGGCCGAAGGGACAAGAATAATTGTGGTAATTTTCTCGGGATTCGTGCGGAAAGCGCGCTCCCCCTTTCCTATAAGTTGACACTTCAGACATTCTAGGGGAGAGGCGAGATAGCGCTTGGTCATCCACTTTGCGAGTTGGAGTTGTTTGTCAGAGAAAATCCTCTTTTTGACAGATTGGATTGGCTTAGTGGGGAATGGAGGAGTCTTTCGGGTGACTTGCCATACGTACCCCTCTGCGGTTCTTCTCCCGAACGGGACGGTTACTTGCGCTCCTGGTTCGACCGGGGTGGCAAGATCCGCCGGGATCTGATAGGTGAAGAGCTTTTTGCGCGGGTCTTGATAAGTATCGACGGCGATTTCAGCGAAAAGCACATCTTTATCTTAGCAATATTCCGTGTTATGATTGCGGGAACTATGGGGGAGAAGGATTACTGGATTTTGTGGAATCAGCTTTACGAGCACATTGGCCCGACTCGGTTTGATCAGCTTTTGCGGGTGTTTGGGAGTGCCGAGAGGGCTTGGAAGGCTCCAGTAGAGGATTTCTTCCGACTGGGATGGGACCAAAAGGCTCTCGAATCACTTCAAGAGCGAGATAAGCTTATGGTTAGGCCGATATTGGACAGTGTTATCAGGCACAATTCGGCTTTGATAACGAAAGTTGATTCTGATTACCCCAAAATTCTCCTCCAGATTAGTGATCCCCCGCCCCTTCTCTACCTGAAGGGGAGAGTCTTGCCGCAGGATCAATTGGCCCTGGCGGTGGTCGGTTCACGGAAGATGACCAACTACGGGCGGGAGGTAGTTGAAGCTTTAGTTCCGGAGCTGGCCCAAGCGGGTTTAACGATTGTTTCCGGTCTTGCTCTGGGGATTGACGCGGTTGCTCACCAAGCGGCTCTTTCCGTTGGCGGACGCACGATCGCAGTGCTAGCTTGCGGGATTGACCAGATCTATCCCCCCTCCAATACTTCCATTGCCGAAGAGATAATCCGGAGCGGAAGAGGAGCGATTCTGACGGAATTTCCTCCCGGAACCCCGACTTATCCAGCCAATTTTCCGATCCGCAATCGGATTATTTCCGGCCTTTCTCTGGGAGTGCTAGTGGTCGAAGCTGCCGAGGGATCCGGAACTTTCCACACTGTTCAGGCAGCATTAGAACAAAGTCGGGAAGTCTTTGCCGTACCTGGTTCGATTTTTTCCCCTTACTCGGCCGGGACGGCTAAGCTAATTGAGAAGGGCGCCAAGCCGGTTACCCGAGCGGCGGACATTCTGGAGGAGTTGCAGGTCGCGGGGGAGACTCTCAGGCAAAAAGCCCGCGAAGCCCTCCCGGCCGATTCCGAAGAAGAAGAAATATTGGAACTCTTGGGTTCTGACGAACTGCATATTGACGAGCTTGTTCGGCGGTCCAAGTTCAACACTGCTAAGGTTTCTTCTCTCTTAACCACAATGGAGATGAAGGGGTTTGTTCGTCACCTCGGCAGTGGAGTTTATCAGGCAACGGTGCGCGATTGACAACGCAGTTTTACACCTTTCGGGTGTTACCCGTCACTCGATGATCAGGTGCCCGATAGCTAATGCTGGGTCCTGGTCCACCTTCGCTTCAGTGAATTTTCGGTATCCTTCTGGGCCTCCAACTAGAGAGGTAAAACGTTCTACCTCTGCTCCGTCAATAAGGTAGGGGCTCTTGAATCCGGCCCACTCGTGGTAGGAGCTGTAAGGATATTCTTGAGGTTTAGTTAGCTGGTTGTGCGGGTTGGTTTTTTGAGAGAGAAGCGGGCTCAGGTGGATGTAGCGACTCACCTGCAGGGAGGATTCATTATCAAAAATCTCCTTAGCTTTGAAAGTGCTCTGGAAAAGAACCCCACCCCGCTTGTACTTAAGATTGAAGTAGCGCGTGTAGCTGTTTGTTAAGTCGGAAATGACATGACTTATCGCCGAAGGGTCATCTGGTTTCGGTTTAACTAGCAGGTGAAAATGATTCGGCATTACCACATAAGCCAGTAGCTTAGCACGTCTACTTACACCTTTCGGGTGTAATTTGGAGTGGGGTGGGAGGTTCTGGAACAAGGAGAAGCGTGTGCTTCTTTCCGACAGAAGGTAGTATTCGAGAGTGTTTAAGAATCGCTGGTAATCCTGGTTAGAAACGAAAATGCGTTGTTTTTCTATTACTGCGCGGTTAAAGACGTGATAAATATGGTCCGGATTGAATCTTCTCGGTTTGGAAGCCATTAATCCGAAGTTTACCGCGGATGTCAAGAAACGCAAGTTTTTACACCTTTCGGGTGTTACCTGTTACTCGATGACCCAGTAATCAATGGTTATCGGAAAATCAGTGGGAACGGCGAGGATAAACCTGAATCCCTCTCCGGTGGTTTTTTCAACTCCGACCGCCACCGCTCGGTTTAAAGTAAAGAATACCTTTGAGTTTTCCGTCAGGTCGGGATATTCGACGGCCTGCTCGGTTTCTCCCGGCTCGATCACCACCTGTCCAACGGCCTTCCCTTTGATTGCTAAGCTCTCGACGGTGAGTTTTTGGATAAACGCCTCCGCAATCCAGGCGATTTTGGCCGTAATCTTCTCAAACACCGCCGCGACCGCTACCGCCAGTTTCTGGAAGATTCCCTCCTCGGTTTCGACCTTGGGTGGGAGAATCTTCTGGGTAGTCTGGTTTTCTGGTTGACTGGTGGGCTGGTTAACCAGTTCATTAGTCGATTGGTTGCCGGGCTGATTGGTTTCCGTCCCGGCACTGTTGTCAACGGTCGACTCCGGACTATCAACTATCTCGGCCGCCCCTCCCTCGCTATCCACCACCACTCCCGGATCCGCCCAGGAAACGGCGAGGAAGGCATCAATTTTGGCTACGGGGCCACTGGGTGACTGAGTAGCGGGGGGAGACCAAGATTCCAACGCTTTCGCCACCGCGAATCCCGGCTGAGTGAGTTTAGTCGCCATTCCAGGGTAGGTGCCGGAGGAGGTGAGGAGATCTCCGGCGGAAATCGGTTGGGAATCGGGAGCAATCTTGACCGGGACTCTTCCCGCCAGTCCCACCAGTCTGCGATCTTCTCGCGGGATCCCCAGTTCGACTCCGGCTTTAGTGGAAATGATCCCCATTATCTTGGGGTCGGAGGAAAGATTCGCTTTCTTGATCTTCGGCACCCCGGCCGCATCTTTCTCTCCCGCGATCGAGACCACGTCCCCGGCTTCAATCGAGAAATCACTGGTCGGGTACCACTCCGCCAAGTCCGCCCCGAAGACGATTGCTTCCAATCTCACGTTCTGGGTCTCGCCGGTGAAGTTGTAGAGGCGAACGGTGTTGCTGTCGGGTTGGTTGATCCGGTAGCCGGAGTTGTAGACCAGGGAAACATTCTCAACTCGAGGAATGTAGTTTGTATTCGTGGTGGTCAGGATCACCCGGTATTGGAAGTAGTTGCTGGGGGTCGAAGTAATCTGCTCCCCTTCCAGATTCGTCATCAGCTTCTCGGCCCGAACGTTGTCGAGGTAGACTGTATTGGA
>CAZEID010000026.1:0-3054 GCA_964512075.1 uncultured Candidatus Saccharibacteria bacterium
GGTGAAAGCCCACGTGTTTGACTTCTTTGCGACC
This sequence comes from uncultured Candidatus Saccharibacteria bacterium, assembly GCA_964512075.1. Lineage (GTDB taxonomy): Bacteria > Patescibacteriota > WWE3 > 9FT-COMBO-53-11 > 9FT-COMBO-53-11 > CAZEID01. Next base: position 35 of record CAZEID010000026.1, read on the forward strand.
GGAGCCGAAACCCAGCTTCTCCCTTTTCTCACTGAACTGGAGGACGGACAACTCTTCGAGCTTCAGACTCTCCAGACCAATCGGCGCCGCGAAGAAGGAGGGTGGAAGCTGGAAATAGTGGGAAGGGCCGCCTCCTTTTTCATCCCATGAGCAAGGAATTAACCGCGCTTTTAATCTTGGGGGCAATCGTGATTTCCTCCTGGATCGGATGGCTCGTCCTCGAACAGAAGAGCATCCTTTCTGAAGTAAATTTCTCCCAAAAAAACGTCCAGCAACTCAACCCCACCCTGGAAACGGAGTTTTTAAAGGGGGGAGATTAGCGGTCGGCGCCTTGGCCAACGATTTGGTCAACCAAAAAATCCAGAGGATTCTTGCTTCCTTTCTTCCGCCGCAAGTCCTCTTTTAGCAATTCAGCGAAAGCGCGGCGCAAGTCCGCGTCGCTCCATCGGGCGGAGAACCGCCGCAGCTTGTCAATGGTGTAGCGCTTCATTCCCTTAACGGAACCGCTTTTGACGCGCACCAAGTTTCGCAACTGCCAAGTAATCATGTTGAGAAGGAAGTCCAAATCATTACCTTCCCGCAAGAGCCGGTGGGCTTCCACTAATGCTTCAGCTTTCTTCCGCGCAACCAACGCGTCCAAAAACGGAAAAACATTTTTGGGGATTCGAGGCGCAAATCCGCGAATCTGCGCCCCCTCAAAACGCTCCAGCTCGAATAAGCTAAGCCGCCGAGAAAAAACAAGGGCCACATCTTTTCCGCCGCTCGCCCACTCCTTTAAAAGTTCCTTCCGCAAACTACTAAGGTCGGGATCTTCAATCAAAACGAGCTCCTTTTTCCCAAAAAGAGATGGGGAATGTAAATACGCAGCAAGCTGGGAAAGCGGTTTGGTCCAGAATTCTCCCCCGGCGTAACCTTTCCTAATCCGTAAAAGCTCCTCTCGCAAGGCGGATTGGTCTTCCCCGTGAAAAACGAAAATCATGGCTTGGCTCCCGAGGCCGGCGCGGTCTCTTTCTCTGCACCAAAAAGGAGAGTACGCACCGCCTGGTGAATCTTGGTGTAGTAGGTATCCCCTCCCTTTGGGACGAGCACGTATGCCCCGCCAAACAAGGAGTTGTTGGGATGAAAAACCAATCCCGAATCTGGATCTAAGACCAAATCCTTAACTTGGGAGATATCTCCCAGCCGGTTAGCCAATTCCAACGCCCGCTGGACCTCCCCGAAACTGGCATTGGTCTTAACGGCGGCGGTGAGTTGTTTATAGAGCTGATTTAACTTGCCGGGATTGAACAAAAGATTAAGCGACAGTACCTTGCCCTTTACCGCCATTATCACCTTTTGCTGTCGGCGGGTACGCGCGAAGTCGGAACCCTCGCCGTTGGTTCCCATCCGGGAACGGGCATATTTGAGCGCCGTCTCCCCGCTCATCATTTGGCAACCCGCATCGAAGTGCAGGTGCTCATAGCGGGAAGAAAGAGGACGGGCCTTCTCCCGACCGGGGATCGGATAGGAGTAATCGTCAAAAGCCCTCTCCACGCAAACTTCAATCCCCCCCAAAGTATCGATAATCTCTTTAAACCCCTCGAAGTTCACTACTACCCAATAGGGTATTTTAATCCCTAGAACTTCCTCGATTTTTGCCTTAGAAAATTCCACTCCTTTTTGAACATCGAACTCGCGGCCATTGCCAGTTGAAGCCCCGCCGCCATAGTTGTAGGCGGTGTTAATTTTCCCTTGACCGTAGGGGGGAATTTTCACCCAAAAGTCCCGAGGAATTGAAACTAGCGCGGGGTTTCCCTCGAGCGGAGAAATTGACCCCACCAAGATCGTATCGGTTAGTCCGGACCACCCCGAATTCCGCGTATCTACTCCCAGCACCAAAACATTCACTCGGCCGTCGACCTCCTTCAACTCCACCGGGTTCACCAGCCGAGCTACAAAGGAAACCGGAGTGAGCAACGTCTGTAAAAAACCTAAGTTGGAAAGGGCCAGAACTGCTCCGGCCGTGAGAAGAGAGAAGATTACCAAAGCCACCAACAACTTCTTGCGGCGACTTTTTACCCTTACTTTCTGAACTTGATCCAGATCAATTTGCCGAACCATAAAACCTCTCAGAATAAACCTTAACCATCTCGGCAATTTTCTTCTTCTCTAGCAGACCTTGCGGCGAAGGAACCTTGAAGAATTTCTCTGGGATTTTAACATCTAACGGGCGAAAGCCCAAGCGCCGCTGGACGGCCAGCTTCTGCCGAAAAGTTTCGCAGGCGACCTTCTCAAAATGTTCGTGCGGTAGGGACGCCCCCAGCGCCTCAAGAGCGGAGAAAGCCGTTGCCGAATCCTCAAAAACATCGGCCAAGTAGCCACAGCCGATTAAAAGCTGGGAAAGGGTCTTCTTCTCCTCCGCCGCCACCAAGCGGTTCACTAGATCGAGTGGTTCAACTTCTCCCCCAAGGAGATCCAAATCCAACCAGAAGCCGCGGTTTTCCTCGGTCGTCGCCCCCAACTGCAGGATTTGAGAAAGTAAGGAGGCATAGCCGTTAAAGTAAGGTAAGAATTCTAATCCTCCAATGGTGAGCGCCTTGGGAGAATACGGCAGTCCGCGTTGCAACTCCTTCGCCCAGTCCTCCTTCCCGGCGAAAAGTGCCTCCGTCAGCGCCAAATAGGTTTCCAAGTTTCCAAACTTCAAATTTTCCTTCTCGGTCAAAAAGGCCAAAACCGCTCCCAGAGAAGTTGGATCAAAACCCAAATTCCAAGCTCTCTCTAGCAACTGGGAGACTTCCTCTACCCGCTCCAGTCCGAGCAAAGGCCCCAACGAAACTACCCCCTCGTAGTCGTAGTGGACAAACTTGTCCTCCCAGCGCAAAAGATGAAGACATCCCACCGGGCAGCCGTTACAAGCTACGCGCCGGGCCCGCGCCTCCCGGAGAAATTGGGGCGCCAGCAGTTCCTCTCCGGCAAAATTAAGTTCTAGCAGATTGTGGGAAGGAACCGCGGACAGCTTCTTCTCGACCGTCAAATTGCGG
>CAZEID010000027.1:0-3519 GCA_964512075.1 uncultured Candidatus Saccharibacteria bacterium
CCTCTTCAACCACCAGCTCACCTAACTTTCCCTCAAACCGGTAGGCCTTTTGGGATAGAACGTCCACCACCCCCGAAAAATCCCCCTCCCGGCCAATGGGAAAATTCAGAACAACAACTTTCGCCCCGAGTCTCTCTCTAATTGAAGCTAAGTCTGCATCGAAATCAGCACCAATCTTATCCATTTTATTGATGAAACACAGCCGGGGGATTTTGTACTTATCGGCCTGCCGCCAAACCTTCTCGGATTGAGGCTCAACCCCCTCCTTCCCGTCGAAAACCACAATAGCCCCGTCCAATACCCGGAGAGAACGCTCCACCTCCGCAGTGAAGTCAACGTGACCGGGGGTGTCAATGATATTAATCCGGTGATCTCGCCAAAAAGTGGTCGTGGCCGCCGCGGTAATTGTAACCCCGCGCTCCCGCTCTTGGACCATCCAATCCATCACCGCCGCTCCCTCATGCACTTCCCCGATCTTGTAGGTTCGACCAGTGTAATACAGTACCCGTTCGGTTGTGGTGGTTTTCCCCGCATCAATATGGGCAATAATCCCGATATTACGGACCTTGTCCAGCGGCGCCTTGAACCCTGATTTTTGCGAAATTTTCTCTTCTGCCATGATTAGCCAACCAAACTTAACAGCCGAAGCCCTTACCTAAAAGCCTCGAACTGTTTGGTGAAGCGCTCTAAGATCTAAGCTTATTCTACCCCGACGAGAACGTATTATCTTACCAGAGCCAGCTGAACGGAGCAACCGCAACAGCGAAAGATTTGCCCCGGGGTTTAAACTGAAAGGGAGATGCCAATCCCAAAAAACCCGCCGCCTATTCGGAAAGAAAAAATTGTGTACATTCCCCCCCGCCTCCGGCGCTTGTACCGGTGGCAGGGGGAAAAATTCCGAATTGATCGAATCACCAACCTTGAGCGTTACCACCAACGGAAGCGGCGCTTCCTAGCATCTCCTGCCGGCCGGAAGTTTCTCAGCTACCGAAAGGCCAAGTTTGGCACCCTTCACGGGCTGGAGATCTGGCTCGTCGATGGCAATCGGCTCCGCGGCGGGCAGAAATCGGGAGACGTCGACTTCACCATGGGCGGGCACGGCTACCGCTACCTTTATGTCCCCCAGTACGAAATCTGGGTGGATGAACTCTACCAAGGAACCGCCGACCTCTGGCCGCTAATTTGGCACGAATACCTTGAGCGCTGGCTGATGCGGCAGGGCACCTCCTACAACTCCGCGCATACTACGGCCTCCAACTTGGAAATTGTTCTTCGAGGAGGAACGGACTTCGTCCTGCCCATCGGGACTTACCGACAAAGAAGTCCCTGGACCTGCGGACCCGCCGCCCTGAAGATAGTTCTAGACTTCCTGCGCTGGCCAATTTCAGAGCGATATCTGGCAAAGCTTTGTCGAACGGGACCCGAAAAGGGAACCAATCCCGAGGATATCGTTCGAACCGCCCAAGAGCTCGGTTTTGAAGCCTATGAGAAGCAGAAAATGACCGCGCGAGAGGTAAAAAAGATTCTTCGGAGCGGCCGGCCGGTAATCGCCAATTTCCAACTTAAGCCCCAAACCGGCGAGGGTCATTACGCCGTGATTATTGGCTTTGGTCAAGACGACTTCATCCTCTCAGACCCGGCCTTCAGCACCGGTTATCGCCGAACCAAAATTAAAGACTTCATGAGAGGCTGGTACGAGCTGGTTGATAAAACGACCCGCCAAGGAATCGTGGTCAGTCTCCCCTAACCCCGTTGCCGAAGACCCACCTCAACGGTTAAAATGAGCCAATTCTTACTCAAGGAGGAGAGAGATGGCGAAGCCGAAAGTTTTTCTGCCGCCGGAACTAGCCAATCTCTACGAGGAGCACGAAAAGCTAGAGGTAGACCGGGTTGCCAGTCTTAAGCGGCACCACGAGAAGAGTCGGCGCTACCGCCAGCGTAACTGTCTGAAGCGCTTCCGGATTCGAAAGATTGCTCGACTACCGGGGGTGACGGTTTGGCTAGTGGACGGGGCGGCCATTCGGCGGGAAGTCGATGTTGACTTCACCATGGGCGGGCATGGCTACCGCTACCTTTACGTTCCCCTGGACGAGCTCTGGGTTGATCAGGCCAACTCCCGCCGCGGAGATCTCTGGCCTACAATCTGGCACGAATACTTCGAACGGATTCTCATGCGGGGGCACGCCTCTTACGACGTCGCCCATCGGTTGGCCTGCCGGCTGGAAATCATCCTGCGCGATGGGAAAACCTTCGTCCTTCCCGTAGGCAACTTCCAGCAGAGGGAAGAAGGAACCTGCGGGCCGGCGGCTCTCAAAATCTACTTGAGCTACCTCGGCCGAAACCTTTCCGAGCCCTACCTTGGTCGGTTGTGCAAAACCACCCCCGAGAAAGGCACGGATCCCGCTAACATTGTCAGCGCAGCCCGAAAACTGGGATTTCGCGCCGAGCACCGCGGTCGGCCATTAACCGAAAGGGAGATTCGCCGCTACTGCCGAATGGCCCAACCAGATAACAAGGCAGTCCGGAGAGAGCTGATCGAAAGGACCCGAAAACAGGCCGCCGGCGTCAAGGTCCGCCTACCTTGGACAGTCACCGAGGTTAAGAGATCCATCCGCCGGGGCCGACCGGTCTTGGCCAACACCCAGCTTGGCCGAGAGTACGGCAGCGGACACTACGTAGTGGTTATCGGGTTCACCAAGGATAACTTTGTGATTTCCGACCCCGGCGACGCTGCCGGCTACCGCGAAGTGCCAATTTTGGAATTCCTGCAACTTTGGTACGAGCTAGAGGATGGTACGGCCCGAGAGGGACTAACCTTCTTCAACTAAAAGTCCCGCTCCGCTCAAAGAAAAATCGAGCGGGGCTTTTTTGCGGGCAGGAAAAGCCCCAGCTTTGCTAAAGTAACTTTAGGGAGGTGAGAAGAAACTGACTTTTCTTGGTAGCCTACTGATTCTCTTGGGCGGATTTTGGCTTCTGAGCAACCTGGGGCTAATCTCCGCGGAACTTGGACAAATATTCTGGCCGGTGGTTCTGATTCTAGTCGGACTGAAGATGCTCTTTAGCCCCGCCAAATGGCGGAAGTTCTGGGGAAGAATTGAAGAAGGCAAAAGGATCAAAATCGAGTAGAGAATCCGCTAACCGGGGGGATCTTAAAGAGCAATCCCACCCCGTAACCGATCGCGGCGGCCGCTAACCCAATAATTACGATTTCCGCACCACTGCGCCAGGCGCTTAAACCGATTACCTTGGCCTTATAAAGGCCTAGCACAAACAGGAAGCCGGCCGAGATGCAAACCGCGACGCGCATCGCCAAAGAAACCGGGAAAACCATAAAAGGAATCAATGGGACGGAGGAGCCCAAAATCGCTGAAACCCCCACGATCAGCGCATCTGAAAGCTTGTGAAATTTCATCACCGAAGAAGTGTAGGCCACGGCCGCCATTGAAAAAGACTCCGCAAAAGTGGCCGCCAGCCCCGCCGCCAAAACTATCCGAGAATCTCCCGAGGCCGCCGCTACTC
>CAZEID010000028.1:0-23674 GCA_964512075.1 uncultured Candidatus Saccharibacteria bacterium
GCCCAAGATGCACTCAACCGCGCCATCGAAAATTACGAAACTCGCCGGAGCCAATTACTGGAGAGCTTTTCCTCAGATCGGATCGAAGTCCTGGAGGAAAAACTCAAAGAGCGATTGGAGAGCACCGTTGAGCGGTTGGAATTGCGCCGAGAAAGATTCCAGAATCTGCTCGAGAGCAAATCTGAAACCAAGGAATAAGGACTGCCCACTGACTGAAAACCTTGTCCGACCGGGGCGAGGGAAAGAGGGTGTAGAATTTAACCATTAATGGTTGATCTAGTGAGGTTATTAAAGTCGTTCCGCCACGCCGGGCGCGGCTTGGCCCACACCCTCTTCTACCACCAGAACTTCCGAATTCACCTCTTAGCGGCAGCAATCGCAGCCGCTTTCGGTCTCTACTTTCGAATCTCCTCGGCCGAGTGGCTCGGCATTTTGATCGCGATCTTTCTAGTCTTAGTGGCGGAGATGGTTAACACCTCGCTGGAGGAAATCATTAACCTAGTTAGAGAAGATCATCATGAGCGAGCCCGAATCGCTAAAGATGTTTCGGCCGGAATGGTCCTTCTTGCGGCAATTTTTGCCGTTTTAATCGGGGCAATTATCTTTCTCCCCTATCTACTCTGAAGTCCAATTTTTATAGTATATTAGTATACCATAGTAAACCGGCGTTGGCGAAAGAATGCATTTTTGGGAAAGCAGCGCTTCTCGGCGGCCACAACCACCTGCACAATCACCTAAATGATAAGAGACTGAAGGAATTCTTACTTTCCAATGGCCAGCATCACCATCGGAAGTGAGCAAAGGCTCGATTGGCTTCCGCGATTCGGTGAACCTCTTCCTTCTTCTTCACCGCGGCTCCTTCATTGTTGTAAGCAGCAATGAATTCCTCCGCCAACCTTTCGGCGAACGGGCTTCCTTTTTTGGAGCGGGCCGCGTTCACAATCCAGCGAATCGCCAGCGCTTGGCCTCGGTCCGCCCGCACCGGCGCCGGGATCTGGTAAGTAGCCCCACCCACTCGCCGCGAGCGTACCTCCTGAGCAGGGGTTACATTAGTAATCGCTTGGGTTAACACTAAGAGAGGGTCTGCTCCGAGGGTTTCGGCAGCCTTGTCCAACGCCGTATAAACAATCTTTCGCGCCGTCTCTTTTTGACCCCGATGCATTACCTGATTAATCAATTTGGTTACAACCGTGGAACCGAACCGGTAATCGGGAGCAGTCTCCCTCCGCTTAACCGCCCCTCCTCTAGGCATTGGTTCCTCCTTCGGGAGCGGTAGCCGAAACCGATTCGGCCGCCGGAGCTGCTTCCCTCCTACCACCCGCTCCTCCCGCCGCCTTAGTTCCGTAGATCGAACGGCTAGACCGCCGAGCTTCCACTCCTGTAGTATCGTAGACACCGCGCACGATAGTGTACTTAATTCCGGGAAGATCTTTAACTTTTCCCCCCCGAACCAGAACAATGGCATGTTCTGTTAAGTTGTGGCCCTCTCCCGGAATGTAAGCGGTAATCTCCCGACCGTTAGACAAACGAACCCGCGCGACTTTCCGCAAGGCCGAATTAGGTTTTTTGGGAGTCATCGTCCGCACTTGGAGAACGACGGCTCGCTTGAATGGTGAAAATATCCGCCGGCGCCGGCGGCGGATTGAAGAATAAACCTCCGAAAGCGCGGGAGTTTTGTCCTTTTTCAGAACCTTTTTTCGGCCTTTTCGAATCAGCTGCTGGATTGTTACCATCCTTAACCTTTCTTTCCCTCCTCTTTGATTCTAGCGCGCTCCCCCGTCGGAATCAGCCGACCGATAATCACATTCTCCTTTAAACCAAGCAACCGATCCTCCTTGCCGGAAGCGGCCGCTTCCGTCAAGACCCGGGTCGTTTCCATGAAAGAGGCCGCCGAGAGCCAGGAATCAGTCTTAAGGGAAGACTTAGTAATCCCTAAAAGCACCGGCTCCCCTACCGCTTTCTTTCCCCCCTTGGGGAGGGCCGCATTCTCCTGATAGAGCTGCACCCTTGTCACCACCTCTTCGGGGATAAAACGGGTGTCTCCCGGATCAACAATCCGCACCTTGGTAAACATTTGCCGAATAATTACTTCCAAATGGATGTCGTCTAGCGAAACGCCCTGACTGGAGTAGACCTTAAGAAGCTCATTTACCAAATATTTCTGGGTTGGAATGATCCCCCGCGTAACCATTAATTTCTTGGGATCCAAGTAGCCTTCGGTCAACGGTTGGCCAACCTCCACTTTCTCGCCGTCCTTAACCAAGATGATCCTTCCGACGGGGACATTAAATTCGGTCACGCCTTCTTTCCCAGTCAGGAAGATTTTTCGGGACTCTCCTTCCTCGGAAATGGAGACTTTTCCCGCCTGGGGAGCCATCAGCGCCTCAAACTTCGGCGTCCTAACCTCAAAAATCTCCTCAACCCGAGGTAGCCCTTGAGTGATATCGCGGCTGGTGGCAATTCCTCCCGCGTGCCTGGTTCGCAATGTCATCTGAGTCCCCGGCTCCCCAATCGACTGGGCCGCGATTACCCCCACCGGAGTTCCCACCTCTACCAACCGGTTCCTTCCTAAATCCAACCCGTAACAAGCGGCGCAAACTCCGTAGAGATTCTCACAAGTCAGGGGAGAACGAATCCTAACCTCTGTAATCCCGGCTTTCTCAATCGCCTCCGCCGCAGCGGGCGTAATCAGCTCATTTTTCTTCACCACCACCTTCCCATTCACCTTGACGTCCTCCGCCGCGACTCTCCCACTTAGGCGGCGGGCGAAGGTAACAGTAAAGGTTTCCTCCTCCTTGGAGAGAACTACCGACTCCTTCGTGCCGCAATCCTCCTCGCGAATTAAAACGTCCTGAGCCACGTCCACCAACCGGCGGGTAAGGTACCCCGCGTCCGCAGTCCTCAAGGCCGTATCCACCAACCCCTTGCGCGCCCCCCGCGCTCCCACGAAGTACTCAAAGCTTGTCAACCCCTCCCGGTAATTGGAGCGGATTGGCAATTCTACTGCCCTCCCCGTAGGATCCACTACATGTCCCCGCATCCCCGAGATCTGCTTTATCTGGTCCCGGGTCGCCCGAGCCGCCCCGGAACTAATAATGACTTTAATCGGATTCTCTTCTGCGAGAGCCTTCCAAGCCAGCTCGTCCATGGTACTGGTAGCTTCGCCCCAAACCACCCGCGAAAGCTCTTTCCGCTCGGCTTCTGTAATCAACCCTCGCCGGAAGTTTTGGTCAATCTTGGCCACCTTCTTTTCCGCGGCACTCAAAACTTTACCCTTCTCTTCTGGAACCACCCCATCGAAAACTGAAATGGAGATACCGGACTCGGTCGCATAAAAGAATCCTAACTCCTTAATGGCGTCGATCAGCTCCGAAACTGCCTCGTCGCTCTCCCGAGATAGCGCCTGTTCAATAAAACCTTTAACTTCTTTTGCTCCGGCCTTATCGTTGTAAAACCGCAAAAACTCCGGCAGAGCTTGATTGAAGATGATCCTCCCCACCGACGTGACCAAGACCTCGCCGCCAATCACGGCTTTAATCTTCTCCCGCAAACCGACCTGGCCGACGGCGTGGGCCAAGAGAACCTCTTCCTCGCTACTGAAAATCCGCAATTCCTCGTCTTTGCGGATTTCCTCACTTGCCGGAATACTGGTCAAATAATAAGTCCCCAAGATCTGCTCCTTGTTCGGAAAAGCAATTGGCTCACCAGTCGCCGGCCGAATCAAGTTGTGGGTGGAAAGCATCAGCTCTTTAACTTCCTCAATCGCCTTCTTGGTAATCGGCAGGTGCACCGCCATTGCGTCCCCATCAAAATCCGCGTTAAATCCTGCACAAACATTGGGGTGAAGCTGAATCGCCGAACCATCCACCAAAACTGGATAAAATCCCAACACCGAAAGCCGGTGAAGTGAGGGTGCCCGATTGAGAAGAACGGGGTGGTCTACCACAAGCTCCTCTAAGATGTCCCAAACTTCATCCGACCGCAGCTCTAAAAAGGCTTTGGCGCTGCGAAGATTGGAAGCGTACCCCCGCATTAGAATCTCCCGTAACACATGGGGCTTGAAAAGCTCCAGCGCCATCTCCCGCGGGATCCCAACCTGATTCAGCTTCAGGTTTGGCCCCACCACAATCACGGAACGCCCGGAGTAATCGACGCGCTTTCCCAAAAGGTTCTGGCGGAAGCGTCCCTGCTTTCCAGAAAGAAGATCCGCGAAGGAGCGGAGGGTCTTGTGTCCTCGGCGAACTCTCCCCCGCCGGGCTTTAGAAGAGTCAATCAACGCGTCCACCGCCTCCTGAAGCATGCGTTTCTCGTTGCGCACAATAATTTCGGGCGCTCCTAACTCCAGCAGCTGCCGCAGGCGATTATTCCGGTTGATAACGGTCCGGTAAAGATCGTTGAGATCGGAAGTTGCAAACCTTCCTCCCTCTAATTGAACCATCGGACGGAGATCCGGCGGAATTACCGGGAGAACCGTCAAAACTAGCCAAGTTGGGTTGATTCCAGAGTTCTTCAACCCCTCCACGATCCGCAAGCGACGGCGGGCCCAGATTCCCCGGTCTCCCTTACTCTCGTGAACAATCTTTCTTAATTGAGTTGAGACTTTGTTCAGGTCAACCGTAGCAAGCGCCCGCCGAATGGCCTCCGCGCCCATCATAACCTCGGCGAAACTCTTCAGGTAGTCCGCGACCAACTCTTGTTCCCACTCGGCAAGAACCGAAAACAGCTTTACGCTTTTGAGAATTTCCAGACCCTCGCGTTCGCTATCCAGTAGTTTAGCTTTAGCCGACGGATCCTGCTCCTCCTTGATTAAGCGTTCGTAATCCCGTTCAAAACTCTCCAAGGCAGAAGCCCGCTTGTCCCGGTCAAAGGCCGTCACCAAGTAGCGAGAAAAGTAAATTACCCCTTCTACATCGCGGGAGGAAATTCCCAACAGAATACTGATCAGCGAGGGAACCCCCCGGAAAAACCAAATGTGAGCTACGGGGGAAGCCAGCGTGATGTGTCCCATCCGCTCCCGCCGAACGCGCTTACTGGTAACTTCCACCCCGCACTTGTCGCAGATTATTCCCTTGAACCGGGCCTTCTTATATTTCCCGCAGTAACACTCGTAGTCCTTAGTAGGGCCAAAAATTCTTTCGTCGAAAAGCCCATCCTTCTCGGCCTTGAAAGTTCGATAATTGATTGTTTCGGGCTTGGTTACTTCCCCGTAAGACCAATCCTTGATCATCTCGGGGGAGGCAATCGCAATCCGCAGGGAATCAAACTGACGAAAACCTTCCAGGGTGCTAGGCATTATTCTTCTCCTCCGCGGAAACTTCCTCCGGAGCCGCGGCCGCGGCAATCGAATCTGGAGAAACCTCCGTCACTCCGGCCACCTCCAACCCCTCTTCCTCCAGCTTGAAAACCTCCGGCTCGGCGCCGACTTCCTCCAACGGCGGGGGAACGGACTCCGCTGGGGCACCTTTCCCCGCCGCCTCCCCACCCTCGCTTAACGGTTCCACGTTCAACCCCACTCCGTTCAGTTCCCGCACCAACAACTTAAAGGACTCTGGGAGGGTCGGTTGAGGAATCTCTTCTCCCTGGATAATCGCTCGATAAGCCGCGGAACGCCCCACGAGATCGTCCGACTTGAGCGTTAACATCTCTTGGAGGGTGTGGGCCGCTCCGTAAGCCTCCACCGCCCAAACCTCCATCTCCCCAAAGCGTTGCCCGCCAAATTGCGCTTTTCCTCCGAGGGGTTGCTGAGTAATTAGCGCGTAAGGGCCGGTAGAGCGGGCGTGCATTTTATCCTCGGCCAAATGCTCCAGCTTGAGGATGTAGGCACTCCCCACCGCGACCTCCTGGTCAAAAGGCCTACCCGTTCGACCATCATAGAGCCTAATCTTTCCCGAGACTGGTAAACCGGCCTTCTGAAGCTCCGTAACCAGCATCCCCTCTTCAAACTTCTCAAAAACCGGAACCGCATAGCGCTTACCCAACTTAACTCCGACGAGGCCTAAATGGGTCTCCAAAAGCTGACCTAAATTCATCCGGTTGATAACCGAGTGCGGCGCCAAGATAATATCGATCGGCGTCCCATCTTCCAAGTAAGGCATATCTTCCACCGGAACGATTTTGGAGATAACACCTTTATTCCCGTGCCGCCCTGCCAACTTGTCCCCGACAGTAATCTTCCGAATCTGAGCTACTCGGACGTAGATCTCTTGCAAGACTCCCTCCGGAAGTTCGGCCTCCGACCGATTCAGGATCTTCACCCCAACCACCGTTCCCCACTCCCCGTGGGGAACGCGCAAAGAAACATCCCGTACCTCCCGCGCTTTCTCCCCAAAAATGGCCCGTAGCAGACGCTCCTCCGCCGAAAGTTCGGTCTCCCCCTTCGGTGCAATCTTCCCTACCAAAATATCCCCACCCTTAACTTCCGAACCGATCACGGCAATCCCGCGGTCATCCAAATTGCGCAGAGCGTCTTCCGAAACGTTGGGGATATCTCGAGTTATCTCCTCCGGCCCAAGCTTCGTTTCCAAAACTTGGACGCTGTGCTCCGAGACGTGAATTGAAGAAAGCACATCCTCCCGCCGCAGCCGCTCGGAGATCACAATGGCATCCTCATAACCGAACCCGCCCCAGTACATATAAGCGATCAGTAAATTGCGGCCGAGGGCCAACTCCCCCCTATCCGTTGCCGGCCCATCGATTAAAACATCCCCTTTGCGAAAATGCTGACCCGGCTCCACCAAAACCCGCTGGTTGTAGCAAGTTTCGTCATTGCTCTTGACAAATTTCAGAAGCTCGAAACGCTGCTTCCCCTTTGTCTTGTAAGTAATTTCCAGTCGCTCCCCGTCGGCGTAATCCACCTTTCCCTCCTCCTCCGCCACAATCGTGAGGCCGGAGTTCACTGCCAGATCTCGCTCAATCCCGGTCCCCACAATCGGGGCCTCGGGGGAAACTAAGGGTACCGCTTGCCCCACCATATTGGACGCCATTAGAGCGCGATTCACGTCGTCGTGGGCCAGAAACGGAATCAGAGCGGCAGAGGCGGAAACGATCTGGCGAGGAGTAACATCCACCAAATCCGCTTGGCCCGAACTACCAAAGAAAAACTCGGATCGGTGTCGGAGCGGGATGCGCTCATCTAAAATTCGACCACTCTTGTCCAACCGAACTGAAGCATCCGCAATTACGTACTGGTCCTCCTGGGAAGAAGTTAGATAAACAATTTCGTCCGTCACGATCGGCTTACCCCCCGTCTTCTTGATCTTGCGGTAAGGAGTCTCCAAAAAACCCAGCTCATTTACCCGAGCATAAAGAGCCAAGTGCGTTGTTAGACCAACCGAGGTTCCTTCCGGAGTCTTGATTGGGCAAACCCGACCATAGTGCGTATAATGAGCATCCCGAACCGAGAAGCTCGCTCGCTCCGCCGTCAAACCTCCGGGTCCCTTCACGGAAAGGCGGCGGAGGTGCTCCAATCCTGCCAAGGGGTTGACCTGCTCGTGGTATTGAGAGAGCTGAGAAGAGGCGAAGAAGGAGTGCAACCGCGCCTCTACTGGTCGCGTGGAAATGATCTGTAACGGTTTGGGGAGCTGGTCCCGCGCCTGAAGACTCATTCGCTCTTTAACCACCCGCTCCAACTGAATGAAACCGATCCGCAGTTGACTCTGCACTAGCTCTCCCACGGTTCGAACCCGACGATTGCCCAAATGGTCGATGTCGCTAGGCTCCCCGATGCCATGATTAAGTTCGATTAAACGACTGATTGCCGCTACCAGGTCTTCTTTAGTTAACAGCCGATTGCGCCGCTCCTCGATCGGAAGATTCAACCCCAAAATTTCGTTCAGCTTAAACCGGCCGGCTTTTCCAAGATCGTAGCGGCGGGGATCCAAGAAAATTCGCTCGAAAGTAATCTTGGCGGTATCTAAAAGAGGGGGCTCGCCAGGACGAATCTTGGTAAAGATTTCCAGCAGCGCCTCTTCGTAAGACCGGGTAGGATCTTTCTTCAGCGTCTCCTCAATAAACAGCCGTCCCGGGTCAGTATCCACCCCGGCGAAAGCGGCTCGGATATCGTCGTCCCGAGTAAGTCCGAAAGCCCGCAGCAAAGTAGTTGCTGCCATCTTATGATAGTTGCTGATTTTAACCGTCAGGTAATTCCGGCGAGCGGTATTAAATTCCAACCAAGCGCCGTTCTTAGGAAGGATCCGGGCCGAGGAGAGCAAAGCCCCAGTGGTGGGATCGACTTCCCGCGAAAAGTAAATGCCCTCCGACCGCAGAAGCTGGTTCACGATCGCCCGCTCCACCCCCGCGATAATGAAGGTACCGCTCTCGGTCATCTGGGGAATTTCCCCCATGTAAACTTCTTGGGAAACCACCCTGCCGCTTTTAACTTCTTTCAACTCGGCCGTTAGATACCAGGGAAAGGAATAAGTCAATCCTTTCTTAGTCGCCTCTTCCTTGCTGATCCGGGGCTTACCGTACCGAGGTTTACGGAAGGTTAATTCCCAGCCGCGCCCAGTGTAGTCCTGAATGGGATTAATCTCTTCCAAAACCTCGGCCACCCCCTCCGTAAGGAGCCGCGCGAACGATTCCTTCTGGACCGTTGACAGATCCGAGAGGGGCAAAATTTCAGCTGTTTTACCGAGCCAAACCCTAGTCATCTAGCAAAAGGAAACAAAGCGCCACACTCCCCACGCTCCCATGCGCTTTCCAAATAAGCCTATTCACTTAACGTGGGTTAATTTAACAAGTAAATCACCTGAAGTCAATAGCCACCCGCCGGTACCGGACGAGAAGGCTATTCGCTCCGCAAGCAACGCGAAACAATTGTATTAAGGACGCGAGCTATCGCGAGCATCACCACCAACCTTCCTCATCTTATACAGGCCTGATTGCGGACCTGTTCCTCCAAAGTCCGGGCGTAGCGGACCTGCCCGTCCGAGCAGTGCAGATAATACCAATAAGGAGGATCTTTTTTGTACTGCACGGTCGCCAAAAGCGCAGCCAACCCAGGATTAGCAATCGGCCCCGGCGGCAGCCCGCGGTGTCGGTAGGTGTTGTAGGGAGAATCAACTCTTAGGTCTGCGGCGGTTAGCTTATCTTTCCACCACTCCCAGCGACCCTTCTCAGCATTCCATTGGCGCCCGAGGGCATACTGGACAGTTGCGTCCACCTGCAAAAGGCGGGTAGACCATAACGGAGACTTCCATCTCTTAATAATAATTCCGGCAATCGTTTGCATCTCTTCGGCAGTATCGTTTGAAGTTTCGCGCTCCAGCATCGCTGCGATATTCACAATCTGCGATCGAGAGAGGCCGCTCCCCTTCTCAAGCGCTTCCACGTCTGCGGCGTACCGCGCCTCAAAATTAGCGTGCAGCCTTCCCACCAGCTCCTTAGCTGTAGTATTGATCGGAACTGCGTAAGTATCTGGAAACAAATACCCCTCCAAACCCGCGGTCTCTTTTAGGAACTCCGCGGTGAAAGCTTCGTCATCTACCGCCAGTTTGCTTAAGGCGTATTCCAAGTACTCTTCCCGCCGCCAACCTTCAAGGAAGGTCAGGCGGATGTCAAAAGTTCCGTGTTGGAGAAGTTCCACAATTTGAACCGGAGTAAGCGTTCGCGGAATTTCATAAATGCCGGCCTGAATCTTCCGGGTGAGATCTTTTAAGAGCACATAAAATACAAAGGTGGTGGAATCAATGAGGTTAGCCTGGTCTAGCTTTTCACCGATCTGCCGAACCGACTCACCTGGATTAATAGTGATCTCCACTTTTCCCTCCGATCCCACGGGCTGACTAAGCCGATAGACAAAAAAAGCCCCTCCCCCAACGATAAATAGCCCCAGCCCCAAAAAGGCAAACTTAAACTTGGACATTCTCCTCAGAATAGGATAATTCCGAAGCTGATGCAAAATCGACCAACCCCTTACTCTTTAGAGTCAATCACTCTCTCAAAGAGCCGAAAAACCAGCAGATTAACCATCGTCAAAAGTAAGGCGGCACCCGCTAAAACATACTCCCCCAAACCGACCGCCATTCCCATCGCCGCGGTAATCCACAGAGAGGCCGCGGTGGTTACTCCCCGAACTTGGCCTCCGGAAGAAATGATTACCCCCGCTCCCACGAAACCCATTCCGGTCAGAATCTGGGAAGCCACCCGAGTCGGATCAGCTGCCCCACCCCCAAAACTTGGACTTACCGAGAGCATTGTGAAAATAGCCGAAGCCAAAGAGATCAAAACATGCGTTCGCAAACCGGCGGGGCGGCGATTGATTTCCCGCTCTAAACCCACTAAAAATCCTGGAACGACCGCCAGCAGAAGCCGAATCAAACTTTCAGTCGGAAGAAGTTCCATCTTCAAGGTACAGCGTAGCAAAAAACGTTAGTCCGGTTGAATATCAAGATACTCCTGTAAGAGTAGGGCCGCTGCCCGCGCGTCCAAGCTTCGCCTGGAGTGGAGGGATCTTCCGGCCTCAATTAATTTCTGCAAAGCCTGCCGACTGGTTAAGACTTCAGAACGAAATACCACCGGTATTCCAATTTCATTTTCGATGCGGTAACCGAATTCTCGCACTTCTTTCTCAAGCTTTCCTTCCGGCAACCCCAAAACTGCTTGGCTAATCCCCTCTTGCCGGACGACTTCTTTCAACTCCTCAAACGAGGAAACCGTCCCAAAAGGCTCGGCAAAACTACCCTCGGATACCGCTAAGCCAATCCTCTTTTTTCCCCAATCAATTCCTAAAATCTTCATCTCCTTTAACTTTGAACTCCTCGTCGTTAACTGTCAACTCCCCATAAAAGAAAACCTCCGATCGTTAGAACGGAGGTTTGAGAACTTCCATGGCGAACTCGGCCGCTTGCGACGGACGACCATCTTTGCGACGAGAGGAGGCCAAAGTTCGGTTTAGTTTAGAGCCAAACTCGAACAATATGCGGGCGAACTCGCAATCATTGCCGTGAATCGGGCAGGCCTCAGCAAACGCTAGCGACTTCCCGTCTTGGATGCGGCGAGCGGAGGCTTCAAAACACTTTTCGCGGTTCGTTCCAGTTCCGGCCACGTCAAAAGCAACCGTATCCCAATCGCCCCTCAAAATGTAGACCCAAGGACGCTTCTTCACTTTAGCGAACCTTACGGTCCGGGCAATCTTCTGGCCCTTAAACATTGAACTGGACGTCGCGTCCACCCGAAGGAAGCGCTGGTTTCGGCGCAGAAAAAAATCAAATCCGCGAAAACGATCACTCTCCCACGTAGCCGGCTCGACCGCAAAGGAGTCGCCCTCGCGGCTGGCCAATCCTGCCCGGAAGGCCAACGCGAGGATGATGGCCTTCTCGGTAAGATTTCTCTCATGAGTAGGCACCTTCTCCCTCCTTTCCGATGGATGATTATTTATTCTAACCGCCGGTGCAAACTTCCTGCTTAATATCTTACCATTTCACCCGCTATAGGTCAAGGGGAAGTATGTTACGATAGACGCAATGGATTCCCCGAAAACAATCCTTCGAACGATTAAAGCGGCTAAGAGAATCTTAGTCCCACTGCACATTCGACCAGACGGAGATATGATTGGTTCGGCCCTAGCAATTTACCATCTCTTGAAAGGGCTTGGGAAGGAGGCTACCCTTGCGAGCGCCGATCCCATCCCCGAAATTTACTTCTTTCTTCCGGCCGTTAAAAAAATCAAAATTGGTGACCCCCAGAAGCTCCCACTGGAAAAGTTTGACTTAATCTTCCTTGCCGACACCCCTTCCCTCACCCGCTTCTCCCGGGAGGGAAAAGTTGCAATCCCCCCAAAAACAATTGTGATTAACGTTGACCACCATGGAAGTAACCACAAATTTGGTCAATTGAATTATCTTGCCCCCCAAGCCGCTGCCACCACTGAGGTACTTTACGACCTCCTCCGAATGTGGAAATTACCAATCAGCCCGGAGATCGCGACCTGCCTTCTGACGGGAATCTACACTGATACCGGGGGTTTCATTTATCCCTCCGCTACCGCAAATTCGCTGAGCAAAGCGGCAGATCTTATTCGTCGCGGTGCCGATCGAGACGCCGTGGCGGAAAATTCCTTCCGGTCTTGGTCCCCCAAAGCTCTCCCAATCTGGTCCCAAATCCTGGCCAACACCAAAATCAAGGGGACCATCGCCTACTCCCAAATGGATTACGCCGGAGTGCGGAAAATTGACCCTCTCCAAAACGAACTCGCCGAAGTCCGCGCCTTCGCCGTGAGCAATCTAGTTCTTTCAATCCGAGGAGTCCGAGCCGCGGCCCTATTCACTGAAGAAAAACCCCGCGAAATCCGGGTAAACCTCCGATCTACTGGGAGTGTGGACGTAGATAAGATTGCCGCAAAATTTGACGGGGGCGGCCACCGCAACTCCGCCGCCTTCGATTACCACGGTCACCTTAAAGAGGCCGTTGCCAAAACCGTCCGGCTACTTCAGGGTGCAGTAGACTAACCTAACAGGGAATAATTAAGTAAAAGAAATGAAAACTCCCGAAAAATTCTCGCCCCACTCTCTCCACCTCTACGATGCAGAATGCGCCAAGCAGTATTACTTCGAGTACCTGGATACTTACACTAGCGACTTCCGCAACAAGCCCCAGCTGAAACAAATCCTAATAGAAGACGGACGGAGCAAGGACCTCATCTTTGGCGACGTGGTCCATCGAACACTGAACGATTTTTTCCACCTCCCTCCCTCGGAGAGGTCGGAAGAAGCCCTAATCAGCATTCTTGAGAGGACCTGGGCCGGACCCCGCGGGAAGAAGGGAGGGTTTCCCGAGATTGAGGATGAACGACACCACTACCAGCGAGCTCGGGAGCTGCTCCGACGGTTTGTCCAAGAACAAAATCTTCGTCCGGAAATTGCTTACCTTCCTCAAACCGAGGAAGAGGGAAAATTTGTTAAGGAAAATCTGCTCTCCTTCTCACTGGAGCCCGGAATCATTCTGCAAGGCAAAATTGATCGGATTGACCGCGAAGCCGAAGGATATCATCTGATCGATTACAAAACCAGTCGCAGCGAAGAGCACGATCACTTTCAACTATTCGCCTACGCCATCCTCGCTCGCCAAGCGCTGGGAAAACCCATTGCCAAGGCGAGCTACCTCTACCTCGAAAGCGGAAACTTCAAATCGTATCCGGTCGACCCCAAAGCTGAGGAAGAAATCGGCCGGCAAATCCTAGAAATAGCCATCCGTATCAAGACCGACGAAAAGTTCGAAACCCGGCCCGGAAAACGCTGTTATTGGTGTCCCTATTTGGAGTTCTGCCCGGCCAAAGACCAAGCCAACGAATACGTCGCCGAACTTCGCCAAAAGAAGGGCGAGATCGAGACCACCGACTTACCGTTCTAAAAAATCGGAGTACAGATATCGAATATCAGAAAAAATTCAAAGTTTCAAAACGGGAGATTCAAAAAGTTTTGCGTTTAGGATTTAGGATTTCGAATTTGCTATCTTTGAACAGAAGGGAGGTGAAGAATACTTGGAAGAAAAAATTGGCGTAGTCACACACTATTTTGGCCACATCCCCGCCGGTATCGTTAAGCTCACCGGCGAGCTTAAAAAGGGGGCGAAGGTCCATTTCAAAGGGGCCACCACCGATTTCACCCAAACCGCCGAATCTATTCAGATTGACCATAAAGACATCACCGTCGCCAAGAAGGGAGACGAAATTGGGATTCAGGTGGAGCAGAAGGTTCGGGAGGGAGACGAGGTTTTTCTGGTCACCTAACTGGTCAAACCCTACCGGCTGGTTTCCTCGGTTACGAGCGTAACCGTAATTCTTTTGGTGCTCCTCGGAACCCGCTGCAGGCCGCCGGGCAGTTTCGGCCAGAGCTTCAACTCGTAAGCATTCACATCAGCTAAAGAACCTAGGTAAGTCAAAGCCGACTCAGTGTTGCGCCCGACCAGGTCGGTCTTAATCTTTTCCTGGTCAATTTCCGGCACCACTTGCGCAGAAATCTTGGCCCGAAAAGTTAATTTAGTCGTCCCCAATTTGGGGTCCAAGGGCTCGATCCGAGTCTCCCCCGGGAAAAGAGTAAACCCGGAAGGAACTAAAGTCGCCAAAGATTGGGAAACTAAAGACTGAACATCCGAACCCCGGTAAGTAATCGTGGTCAATCTTACCTTCAAATCAAGGGAAACGTTCTCCGCCTGCTCGCCAACGGAGTGGGAGTAATTCTTCTCAACCACCTCTGTTTTAATTGCGTCGTCCACCACTACCTCATCTATCCCGCTCTGGCCTTTAATCGTCTCCTTAGCCCGCTCAACCAACTCCTTTTGGAGGTCGGTTAAGAGCTTATCCTGATCGGCCGCGGCCACCACCGTAACCTGTTGGGAAGAACCACCCGTGAAGTCGGCGGGGTTGTTGCCTTCCATGGCAGTATTGTTACTGCAGCCGCTGGTTACACTAAAGTGTTTTCCGGAAGTCAGGTTATAGTTGCTCCCAATCCTCTCGGCCGTTACGGAAATGTCTTTGGTCTCAATGGCGCCGATGGTAAAACCGCTATCGGTAACAAAAACCAGCCCGCTGGAGTCCTCTTTCACTTTAGTCCCTTGAACACAACTGTTCGCGATCGTGCTGTTAAAAGTGATCGTCCCCCGCGCCTTCTCTCCCACGGTAGCGGTACCAGTAGCCGGGGCTGATTTGGTACCGCTCTCTTCCACTGTCCGCAGAACGCCGGGAACGAGCCCGGCTTCCGCACTCACACTCGTTACGGCAGTATCGGCTCCCACCGCGATCTCTTTTACCAAAGGAATCGGATTAAGGGTGAGGACTACTTCCGCCTTTGGGAGATAGTAAAGGGTCCCGTAAGCCACTCCCCCCAGCAGCAGAAACACTCCTAAAACAGCAGAAACGATAACTGCAACCCTCCGCCACTTCCTAATCGAGGCCGGCGACTTTGCCACCCTAACGGGCCCCCCTTCCGCGACCTCCGACTGGCGCGATTCCCCCTCCTGGAGGAACCCGGTCAAGGCCGCTAACAGGCGCTTCCCGCGCGGACCGGTAGCCTGGAAATTAATGGATTTGTTCTCGGCTTTGGCCTTCGCCTGCAAAATCCGTAACATCAGAAGATTAAACCGTTCCTCTGGTATCTCGAGGGACACTTCCCCATTTTCCGTCGCCCTGATCTTTTCCAACAGTTCAAAGAGAGACACTACCCTTCCTCCTTATTCACGCGCAAAGCAACCTGGCCGAGGGAAAGTGGAAGGCGATCCTCCTCCAATGGGATAACTTCGGGAGCGATCTCGAAGTGGTGATCCCGAGACCAGGGGTAGGAAGCCGCTACCTCCAACAACCCCGGGAAAGTCGCGGCCCCGCCCGCGAGATAAATCTTAACGGGGAACGCCTCCACCTCAAACGCCGAAAGCGTGGCAGAAACGGCCTCCAACCATAGATCAAGAAAGGCGGACGGATTCCCGTTTTCTTTGAAATTCCACCAAAAACTCTTAGTGTCCATCAACTGGCCGCCAAAGATTAAACTCACTTCGGTTTTGGTCCCCCCAATATCAAAAATCAAAGCGTTCAGCTCCTCCCCCTCCCCGCTGGAACTAGATTTTGCCAACTCGCTCGCGAGGTTAAAAGGAAGAGAGCTAAATCCCCAAAGAGAAAGCCCCGCCGACTTGATTAGTTGGGCCTGTTCAGCCAGGTAAGGCTCCGCGGCAAACGAGGTAAATAAGAAAACCTCCAATTTATCCACTTCCTTAATCTCTAGGATCTCCGCCTCCATTTCCGAAACCTGAAGTTTCGGTTCCCCCAGACCTTGCCGCAACTCCTCTTCTGCGGAAAGCCGGGCAACTTTCCGAGCGTGGGAAACCAACTCTGCCACGTCCTTACTCATACTGCTACGAACCGCGGTCGTGAAAGCCAAAGAGTACGGCCCCGAGATCCCCACCACCACCGAGGGGGAAGCGTCCGGAAAATCAGTCCGCAACTCAGCCACCGCCTGTTTGAGATTAACCCGGTCCTCCTCCTCCGATCCCGCCCGAGCGATTCTGCGGGAACCTACGGCGTTTACCACCCCGCCGGAAGCGTTGAGCACCAAGATTTTGATAACCTTCCCACCGGGGTCAAGGGCGAAAAATTGGCTCGGAAACTCTTCTTTTCGGCCAAACGAAGGTAGTTTAAGCTTAAGCATCTTAAGGAACGGCCCTCCCATAAATTCGCCGGACCCCCGAACCGGCAGCCTCCTCTTTGATTATCTCAAAACGTCCCAGCTTCTGAGTGCGGGGAACGTGCGGACCACCGCAAAGCTCCTTAGAGAAAGAACTGCGGAGGTCGGTTCCAACGTAGTAGAGGCCAATCTCCCCCAGTTGGCGGTACTTCTCTTCGAAAACCGCTTCGGCCCCCAGCGCTTTCGCCTCCTCAACACTCTTAACGACGGCTCTTTTCACGGGAAGGTTCTCCCGTATTTTAGCGTTCACCAGTTCGGCTACCTTCTTTAATTCCTCGGGGGTAAGTTTGCGGCCAAAGGTAAAGTCGTGCCGAAATCTGTCCACCTCGATATGCTGCCCGGCCTGGCGAACTTGGGGACCGAGGACAACCTTAAGAGCGGCATTGAGGAGGTGGGCCGCTGTGTGCTGAGGGGCAATTTTCTCTTCCTCCCCTTCCCGCTTTTGGGCGGCGGACCGCGCTCGCTCGCGCTGCACCTCGAGCTTCTTTTCGAAATCAGCTTCGTCGATTTTTAGGCCTTGGGATTTTGCCAGCTCCCGGGTAAGCTCCAGCGGAAAGCCATAGGTATCATAGAGGACGAAAGCGTCCACTGCCTTATCCCGAGCGGAGTCGCGGGACATCTTTTCCATCACCTTCAGACCTTGGGAAAGAGAGCGGGAGAACTTTTGCTCCTCCTCTCCGATCACCGTTTGAATCCCTTTCTCCCGCTCATTCAGTTCTGGATAGATCTCGCCGTATATCTCGATCACCTTCCGAGCGGGCTCTCGCAGAAAGTAACCCTCGATCCCCAAAAGCCGACCGTGGAGAATCGCCCGCCGCAGAATGCGGCGGAGGACGTAACCCCGGCCGACATTCAACGGGGTCACGCCATCCCCCACCAGAAAAACTGCTCCTCGAACATGATCTGCAATAATCCGCAGTGAGCGCAAGCGCTCCTGCGCGGGGGACTGGTTTGCCAAACCACCAGACTGCGGAGTTACTTGTTTCTTCCCAATACCCGATTCACCTAGCCCTCTAACTACCAACGCCCCGATCGTTTCCATAATTGGAGCGAAAAGGTCAGTTTCAAAGACACTGTTTTTCTTCTGCAGGATCAGTGCCAACCGCTCCAATCCCATCCCGGTATCGATATTCTTCTGCTTCAGTTTGATGTACTCCCCCTCCTCATTCTTGAGGTACTCCATAAAAACCAGATTCCACAGCTCCACCTCTAAGCCGGAGGGGAGAATATAATAAATCTCGGAGCAGGGACCGCAAGGACCTGTTTTCCCCGGCGGACCCCAAAAGTTATCTTCCCGTCCCTGTTCCCGAATTTCAATTCCGGGAACTTCCCTCTGCCAAATCGAGATCGCCTCCTCGTCCCGAGGAATACCCGGCTCGCCGGCAAAAACCGAAACAAACATCCGCCGATAATCTAAGCCCAACTCTTTAGTTAGGAAATTCCAAGCCAACGGAATTGCAGTTTCCTTGAAATAATCCCCGATGGAAAAGTTCCCCAGCATTTCAAAAAAAGTATGGTGATATTCATCGCCGACCGCATCAACATCAGAGGTCCGAAAGCACTTCTGGATCGAAGTGAGCCGCAAAT
This sequence comes from uncultured Candidatus Saccharibacteria bacterium, assembly GCA_964512075.1. Lineage (GTDB taxonomy): Bacteria > Patescibacteriota > WWE3 > 9FT-COMBO-53-11 > 9FT-COMBO-53-11 > CAZEID01. The sequence continues at coordinate 17,757 of CAZEID010000028.1, forward strand.
TCCCCAAATCCACTTGGGCATCGGCCTCCCCTAACATGTAAGGCTTGAATTGCTGCATTCCGGCCGTAGTCAGCAAAACGGAGTCGTCGATTGGCGGCGGAACCAGCGAAGAAGACGGAACTACGGCATGGCCGTGGGAAACAAAATAGTCAAGAAATTTTCGACGAATTTCCGAGTGAGTCATCGGATTATATCAGTGGGCCATTCGCTAGGTAAAGCAAAGAAGGCCCTGAAAACACTAGGAAGAGTATAAGACACCGCGCAGACGTTTTACCAATCAGAAGGAGGCACCAGCCTGCCCTGGTCCCTACCGACCAAGGCAGACCGCTGCCTCCTGCTAAGTAAGAAAAGCAATCCGGTTGGGATTCGAACCCAACTCGGGAAACCAGCCCACGCAAGCGTTCGGCATCTGGTTCCCTATCCTAATTGTGCCGCGTGGGTATTACCCCCGACTCCGCAGAGTCTCACGCGACCGGATCGCTAGATGGAGTAGGCGGGAATCGAACCCGCGTCCGAACTGCGCGTTGAGTCATTAGCTCGCAACCTTTTGGGGGAGTTTGCTAGGTTGGTTTTCCCCCGGGGTCGCCCCGCAGCCCGTCGACACCTTTCTACCCCTCTCCTAAGCTCACCGTTGCCGATGGACTTGGGAGAAAGCGCTTTTTAGTGACCCAGAAGCGTAACTGGGGAGGACGCTAGGGACGGCCTACATTTACATCGAGCCGAGCGAGCCGATCCACTAGGTTCCTCGCGATCTCGGCCGAAGTAACCGAGATTACGTCCGCGGTAACCCGCACCGCTATCACCGCGGCGGCGAGGCCCGTCAGGGCTAGGCCGAAAGCAATTTTTAGAACGATCATTCTCCTTTCCTCTTGGCCCGTCAGACTCACCCTTTCGGGGACCCTAATGGGCGGAGTGAGAAGATGTTCTCTGGACGCTGAATCCAGCTCCAGAAGACACCCTCCCACGGGAGTAATTCCCGTGACGGGAAATAATCTAGAGATTGCCAAAGTTCCGCGGCCGGGCCTCCTGGGAACCGCCCCCGAGAATGGTAGGATGGTCCAGTCCTCCCCTTTCTTGGGAAGCCAGGTGTCCCTCGCCCTCTCGGGAACGAATCTCAAGAAACCGAAACCCCCTTCGCATAAAGCTATGGAAGGGCCGTTTCCATCGAAGACTGGAAACAAAAAAAACGAGCCCTAAAGCTCGGTTATCTTGATCAGCTTTAGGTAGGGACGGCCGCCTTCGGCGACCTAGGTTTCGAGCTTGCGCTCGAAATTAAAGCCGATTAGTTTTCAACACTTTGATTATAGAACATTTTATCCGGTTGTCAAGTGCTATAGGACTTGTGGGCTGGGTAGAAGTAAATAGTTTAGCCGACCAGAAACCGTTATAATCATCTTGAAAAATGCGGCGGTACCGAAGACGAGCGTTAAAAATTAATCTCAAGAGCGAGAGCTTCCAGTCCACAGTTGGAATTGCCCTCGTGGTCTTCTCGATCTTAGCAATCCTTTCCTTCTTCGGCCAAGTGGCTGGGTTCGGTTCATTTCTCCAAGATGCTCTCAATAAATTGTTCGGGTGGGGATCCTTTCTTATCCCGTTCATTACGATAATCCTCGGTTTGGTCCTCCTTCGTCTAAGGATAAAAATTCCTCTAGTGGAACTGCGCACTTTTTACGGACTGGTTATCTTCACCCTAGCGCTACTTGGACTTCTGCACTTCTTTATCCCTTCCGACCGCGCTTATTACGAAGCGGCCACTCTTGGACAAGGCGGGGGTTTAGTGGGGTATTACTTTCAACTAGGACTTCGCAAAATCTTCTCTTCCATCGGAGCCTTCCTTATCCTCTCGGCAACGATCATCGTTGGCACACTTGTAACCCTAAATATTTCCCTGGATGAGGCCCTTTTTTACCTTGCCGGGGCCGCTAAGAGAATAAAGGACTTTGTTCAGGCCAACCTTTGGAGACCATCCTCCCTCAGAAGCTCCCCATCCATTCCTAAAATCAACGAAGCCGAGAAAGGAGAGGAATCCCTTGCCGGGGCGAAAGCCTTGGAAGGTGAAGAAATCGAAATCGCCGTCCCCTACACTGCTCCCACCACCAAAACCGAAAGCCCTAAGCGGAAGCTTATTTGGGAGTACCCGACTCTCGACATTCTCAACGACCCTCCTGAAACCGCCGCCGAGCGGGGTGATATTGAAAAAAACGCCCAGCTAATTGAACAGACACTCGAGTCTTTCGGAGTAAAAGCTCGGGTGGCCGACATCAATCTGGGTCCTACGGTTACCCAATACGCCCTCGAAGCCGAACGCGGCACCAAGCTCTCCGCGATCACCAACCTCTCTTCCGACTTGGCGCTAGCCCTCGCTTCCAAAACTGGAACAGTTAGAATTGAAGCCCCCATTCCCGGAAAATCACAAGTCGGCGTCGAGGTCCCCAATCTTAAGCCGCAACTAGTAACCCTCAAGGAGATCCTCACTACCGAGCAAATGGGCGAAAACTCCAGTAAACTGGCCATCGCTCTCGGTCGAGATGTTTCGGGAGCTCCGGTGGTAGATGATCTTGACCGCATGCCGCACGTCCTAATCGCCGGAGCGACTGGATCGGGAAAATCAATCATGCTCCGCACGATTCTCGCAACAATTTTGTTCCGCGCCTCCCCAGAAGAGGTCCGGTTCATCCTAGTTGATCCAAAGAGAGTAGAATTCTCCAACTACAATGGGATTCCCCACCTGCTAATGCCGGTGATTGTAGATCCAGAAAAAACTCTCCCCGCCTTTAAGTGGGCCATCGGCGAGATGAATAAGCGCTACCGAATGTTCCAGGAATTGGGAGCTCGCGACATCAGCGACTACAACGCCAAGGCCGAGGAGAAAATCCCTTACATCCTGATCGTAGTGGACGAGCTGGCAGATATCATGGTGATAGCACCAACCGAAGTGGAAAAAGCAATCACCCGCCTGGCCCAAATGGCCCGAGCTACTGGCCTCCACTTGGTTTTGGCCACCCAACGACCGTCAACGGACGTCTTAACGGGACTAATCAAGGCGAACATCCCTTGCCGAATTGCTTTTAACGTTACCTCCCAGATTGATTCTCGGGTGGTTCTGGATATGCCCGGGGCCGAAAAGCTCCTGGGCAAGGGAGACATGCTCTACCTACCACCGGACCGCTCCAAGCCGATCCGAATCCAAAGCCCGTTTGTCTCCAATGAAGAGATGGGGCGAATTTTGGACTTCATGAAAAACTCCGGCTGGACCCCGGATTACGTTGCGGAAGGGGAACTGGGAGAGATCGAAAGACAAATCGAGAACCTAAACGAACCGACCGACCCTCTCTTTAAGGAGGCCGTAGAGGTGGTTACCCAGTACGAGCGCGCCTCCGCCTCCCTCCTACAGCGCCGTCTCTCCATTGGCTACGCTCGAGCCGCTCGAATTTTGGACGAGTTGGAAGCGAGGGGAATTGTCGGCCCTGCCGAAGGAAGTAAACCCCGAGAGGTCCTGCGCCGAAACCCCGAAGAAGTCCTTTAAACCTGGGGGGCCATTTTGATATTCTGAAATTGAAACCACGTCTGCCCCGCGTGACTTTCCATGACTGAAACGCTTTTGTTAGTAATCATTGCACTGCTAACAGTAAATATCCTCTTTGTGGGGGTCTACATTGTCTTAGTTTTAAAAGAGGTTCGCCAAGCGGTCATCAAAATGAATCAAATCCTCGACAGCTTCTCGACTATCTCCTCGGCCATCGCTAATCCCGTTTCCAACGCCTCCGGTTTCTTTTCGGCAATTGTGGAGGGAGTCAAAGCCTTTCACCAAATTCAAGACACGGTTCTAAAGCATAGGAGCGAGAGTGAAAATGAATCAAAATAACGGAAACTTCAATCAATTCGCGCTCGGTTTTATTTTAGGCGGGATCTTCGGAATGCTTTACGCTCCCAAGAGCGGGAAAGAGAACCGAGCCGCCCTTAAAAAGATAGTTGAACTTTGGTCAGAAAAATTTAAGGAGCTGAGTCTGGAAGCAGGAGAGAAGGCCCAAGAAATCCGAGAGGTGGTCGAGCCCAAGATCGAGGAGATCCGACGGAATGCCGAACCAGTAGTGGAGGAAATTAAACCAATCGTCCAGGAAAAGGTGCAAGAAGCGACGGAAGTCCTGCGACCAATTATCCGAGAGACGAAGCAGGAGTTAGAAGAAAAAGTCAGCGAAACTATTGATCCCGCGATTGAGAAGGCTAAAGTTGAACTAGACAAAACAATTGAGCAAGCCCGCGCCGAAATTCGCGAAAGCATCAAGCGCCGCCCCCAATATTTTCACGGCATCTGATCGGGAAAATACCCAATTCGAACTTAGTAATCCTTCGGGAGTAACACCAAATAATACCGGTAACGGAATACAGGGTTGGCTTTGGCACGGTTGAAGGTAAAAAACGTCCCGGCAATGACCTATTTTTAACACCGATAAGAACTTATCGGTTCAACAAAGATGGCAGTGCTCGGGCGTTTTGAGCGAAAACGAAAAACGTCCCGGCAATGACCTATCCCGCACCAGAACGAGTTCGGTGCGGGAGTAGCGATTTTGAAGAAATCGCGTCCTCTCCCACCGCCTTGGAGATGGTAGGACGCTCACCTCTGGCGAGCTAGTTTTCTTGCTTTACAAGAAAATACCACAGCGCTAAGGCTTTTATCTCGCTTTAGGCGAGAGTAGCTCTGCGGGGGTTGAAGGCAAAAATGCTCCGGCGACGATCTACTCTCCCACCGCCTTGGAGACGGTAGTACCATCAACGCTGATGACTTTTACGACCCTGTTCGGAATGGAAAGGGGTAGGACATCACCGCACAAGTCACCGGAACATTTTTAAAGAACCTTCAACCATGCCCTGCGCAGAGCGTCCGACCGAGTTCGGAATGGGATCGGGTAGTTCACCTCCGCTCTAATCACCGGGACGTTTTTGTTTTCAAAGCGGAACTGATAGCGAAAACAGAAAGATCTTAAGCGACCTATTAGTGCGGCTCGGCTCAAACCCTTACGGGCCTTACACCTGCCGTCTATCAACCTGGTAGTCTGCCAGGGGTCTACCCCAACGACCTTGCGGTGTCGGGGGTCGACTTCACGTCGACCTTCTCATCTTGAGGTGGGCTTCGTGCTTAGATGCTTTCAGCGCTTATCCCGTACAAACATAGCTACCCAGCGATGCCCTTGGTAGGACAACTGGCACACCAGCGGTTTGCCCCTCTCGGTCCTCTCGTACTAGAGAGAGATCCTCTCAGAAGTTAATCGCCCACAGCGGATAGAGTCCGAACTGTCTCACGACGTTCTGAACCCAGCTCACGTGCCCTTTTAATTGGCGAACAGCCAAACCCTTGGGACCTTATCCAGCCCCAGGATAGGACGAGCCGACATCGAGGTGCCAAACCTCCTCGTCGATGTGGACTCTTGGAGGAGATCAGCCTGTTATCCCCGGAGTAGCTTTTATCCGTTGTTGTTCACTCCGCCACTCGAAGTGAACAGGTCACTAAGCCCTACTTTCGTACCTGCTCGACTTGTGGGTCTCGCAGTCAAGCCGGCATATGTCTTTACACTTACAGTCCCGTGTCCATCGGGACTAAGCCGACCTTGGGACGCCTCGGTTATCTTTTGCGAGGCAACCGCCCCAGTTAAACTGCCCGTCAGACACTGTTCCCAGACTGGGTAACAGCCAAGGTAAGATTTAAAGAGCAAACCGGGAGGTGTTTCATCGGCGCCTTGCGGCTCCCTCCTACACTACACAAGTTCGATCTTCAAACCAATGTCAAACTGCAGTAAAGCTTCACGGGGTCTTTTTGTCCTGCTGTGGGTAGGCCGCATCTTCACGGCCATTTCAATTTCACCGGGTCGTTCTTTAAGAGAGTGCTCAAGTCGTGACGCTTTTCATGCGGGTCGGAACTT
>CAZEID010000029.1:0-9546 GCA_964512075.1 uncultured Candidatus Saccharibacteria bacterium
CGGGGACGTGGTCTCGATCGCGGGAGAGAAAGATGCGGCCGGGGTGCCGAAGATCAAGAAAGCGAATCTTTCCTCCGATCCCAAGATAATGGGAATCATTTCCACTAAAGCCGGAGTCGAACTGGGAATTCCGAGAGAAGATCGCAGACTGGTGGGACTGGCGGGAAGAGTCCCGGTCAAGATTGCTCCCGATTCCGCGCCCATCCAAGCCGGCGACCTGCTTACTTCCTCCGGCACCTACCCTGGAATGGCCCGGAAGCTAACTTCTCCCGGCTTCGCCGTCGCCAAGGCCCTGGAGAGCTGGGATCCCGGATCCCCCACTCCCAAGATCGAGGCCTTCCTCTCTGTTTCCTGGGCCGATCCCCGGGTCGTCGTTGATCCCGACGGCGAGGCGGCAGAGCTGATTGAAGCTCCGGCGGAAGAAAAAATAACCGAACCTCCCGCGGAAGAGGAAGCTGGAGAAGGAGAACCCGAAACCGAAACTCCTCCGGCCGAAGAAACGGAACCCGCTCCCGAAGCGGAGTCGATTACCCGGAAGATCCTGCCTCCCCGGATCGAAGCCGACGAAGGATTTTTCGGAACCTTAAAAGTTGCCGTGGAAGCGATTATCGCAACCCTGAAGGTTGAGGTGGCGAAGATTTCTCAAGCGTTTATTGAGAACCTGACGGCGAGATTCATCAAGACTGAAGAGATTGAAGCCGGGAAAGTGAAGGTTTCCTCCCCGGCGGTCGGGGTGGTGACAATCCCAGCCGGAGAAACGGTCTTTTTGGTGGAGTACCAAGAAATTACGCTCGATGCGAAAGTGTTTCTTACTCCAGAGGAGCCCCGGCCGTTGGGGGTAGAAATCAAAGAAGGGGAGGGATTCGAAATTAAGCTTTTGGATCCTCTCGAAGCGGACTTGAAGGTTAGCTATTGGGTGATTGACTAGTTCTCCACCAGTTGGCCTACTTCTTTGACTTTCCTATTCTTCCCCTGTTTCTCCTCGCTACTTTTTGGATTGTTTTATGAACACTTCTATAGAAGTGTTCAGAGCGAATTGAAGGTTTGGAGCGCGCTACGAACGGGTCGAGAGAGGGATGGATTTAGGTAGTAGAAAACGCGTCCCTGTTTTCCCTCGCTCTCAACAATTCCGACTCTCTTAAGGTTGTTTAGGTTGATGGAGACCCACCGGTACGAGATTCCCAATTTTTGTTGAATTTCCGTAACCGAAAGCTGGTGGGATGGGTAGAGCATCCTTATTATCTTGATTCTGTTTTCGTTCCCTAGCGCTTTGTAAATTTTGGCCCAATCTTTCTCGGTCACTGTTCGGTGAAGATTTTACCACCTTGCACAGTTCTATAGAAATGTACATTATCCTTGGCCCCTTTACTGACTACAAAGTACGAACTCGGTGTGGTAGACTGGTTGGGAAATGCGGTATTCCAAATTTTTAGGGAGGAGCCTGCGGACTGTTCCTAGAGATGCGAAAGTTCCCTCCCACCGGCTGTTGGTTAAGGCTGGTTTTGTCGACCAGTTAATTTCGGGGGTTTATACTTTTTTGCCTTTGGGATTTTTGGTGATGCGTAAGATCGCCGAAGTGATTCGGGCCGAGATGGAGGGAATTGGGGCCCAGGAAATCCTAATGCCGACGCTCCAAGACAAGGAGCAGTGGATCGAGAGTGGGCGTTGGAGCGGACCCGGAGAGATTGACCCTCCCCTTTTCAAGCTTAAAGACCGGGCGGGACGGGAGACGGCGTTGGGACCGACCCACGAAGAAGTAGTGACAGATCTCGCTCGCCGTTTCATTACTTCTTATAAGGATTTGCCGGTTGCGGTTTTTCAGATTCAGAATAAGTTTCGGAATGAGTTGCGCCCTACCGGCGGGGTATTGCGAACTCGAGAATTTGTGATGAAAGATCTCTACTCCTTCCACGCCAGCGAGGAAGATTTAGACCGTTACTACCTCGAGGTGCTTCACGCTTACGAGCGAATTTTCTCGCGGTGCGGGCTGAAGGTTTTGGTGGTAGCTGCTCACACCGGTACAATCGGAGGGTCGGAATCCCACGAGTTCATGATGCCTGCGGTTGTAGGCGAGGATAAAGCAGTTTATTGTGAGCATTGTAACTTTGCTTCTAACCTCCAGAGGTCAGGTGAGTTAAAAAATTGTCCAAATTGCGGGCAGGCAGTTTTTGTCTCAGAGGCAATCGAGCTCGGTCACATTTTCAAGCTTGGAACAACTTACTCGGAAAAGATGAAGGCTTATTTTTCAGATGCCTCTGGGAAGCGGCGCCCCATCGTGATGGGCTGCTACGGGATTGGCTTAGCTCGGGTGATGGCGGCCGCGGTGGAGGCCCCGGCCGGCCACGATAAACGCGGGATTATTTGGCCAAAGGAGATTACCCCTCTGGATGTTCACCTGATCTCGCTGGAGGGGGGACGGACGGTAGCGGAAACGCTTTACGTGGCGATGATAAAGTCTGGTTTGGAAGTTTTGTTTGATGATCGTGACGAGCCGGCCGGGGTGAAGCTGACCGACGCCGATTTGATTGGGATTCCAGTGCGCGTGGTGGTCTCGGCAAAGAGTTTGAAGGCGGGCGGGGTGGAAATTTCTCGCCGGACAGATGGTAAGGCGGAGGTGGTGCCAGTGGAGAAACTCGCCGCCAAGATCAGGGAGTTGTACTCGTAAGACGCTTACGGAATCATGCTTAAGAAGGGCGAAGAGAAGATGGAAAAGGAGCTCGATTGTATCTTCTGCCGAATTATCCGGAGAGAAGTCCCGGCGGAGTTCGTCTATGAAGACGACTTTTTTGCAGTTTTTAAGGACATCAAGCCTTCTGCTCCAGTCCATTTGTTAATTGTTCCCAAAGAGCATTTAGAAATTCAGGGTGGGGATTTGGAAAGGCGGGCGGAAGTTTTGGGGAGGGTCTTTGCGCTCTCCCGGAAATTGGCTGAAGAGGCTAAAATCCTTGACGGTTACAAGTTGGTGACCAATGCCGGCCCCGGGGCGGGCCAAACTGTAGACCACTTGCATGTTCACTTGATTGGTGGTTGGAAGTCGCCGACGGACGTGCGGCACGTTTGAGGAGGTGTTTTTTGCTTGAATGGCGAAAGTTATTTTGAAGCCGGGTGAGTCTTTGGAAGAAGCGCTACGGCGCTTCAACCGGGAAGTGATGAAGGAGGGAATTCTCTTGGAGATGCGGCGGCGGGAGTTTTATGAGAAGCCCTCCGAGGTGCGGAAGCGCAAGCGCTCTCAAAAGCAGCGGATGATTGAGCGGGAGAAAGAAGAGCAAGAATAACCGTTAGTACTAGGATGGGGACGTTGGAAAGAATTAAAAATGATCTGACCGAGGCGCTTAAGGCGGGCGATACTGCCAAGGCCCTCTCCCTCCGTTATTTGCTGGCGGAGATTCACAACGCCGAGATTGCTAAAGGCAAAGATGCGGTTTTAACTGAGGAGGAATTAGCCGCGGTGCTCCAGAAACAGGTTAAGCAGCGGCAGGAGTCTATTGCGGCTTACCAGCAGGGTGACCGGGAAGATTTGGTTAAGAAAGAGCAGCGGGAGCTGGAGATGATCCGAGGTTATTTGCCAGAGCAGTTGAGCGAGGATCAGATTAAGGAAATAGCTCGAACGACGATTCAAGAGGTAGGGGCGACGGGAATGGCGGATATGGGGAAGGTGATGGGGGCGCTGATGCCGAGAGTTCAAGGCCGCGCCGATGGTTCCGTGGTTAGTAAAATCGTCCAAGCTCTCTTAGGTGCCGCTTAGGCCTATTACAGTATACTAATATACTATAACAATCAATGGAAATGACAATTACCGTTTCGTTTGTTTCCCCGAAGAAAATTCAAAAGATAAACCAGGAGATGCGGGGCAAGAGCTACACTCCGGCGGTGCTTTCCTTTCCTTACTATGAAAAAACGGAGGAAGGGATGCTTTTGGGAGAAGTGCTGATCTGCAAGTCGGAAGCCCGAAAACTGGCCAAAAGGAATGGGGTTACGCTCGAAGAGCAGATCAACCAGCTGGTTGTGCACGGATCAAAACATATCCTCGGAATTCATCACAACTAATCACCTAAATACTAACTAGTTCCTGAAACACTAATAGTTGGAACCTTGTCCCAGTGGTTTGGAATGCTGGGTTACGGAATGCTTGGGGCGATTGGTTACAGTTTTACAGTTTTCTGTAAAACGGTAACTTAGCCCTGAGTGGTTTCCTTGAGATTTACTGAGATTTATTAATTGAAAATCATTAATTTTGTTCTATGATTAAACCAACCTGCACTGCTGGCTAATGTGGCGACTTCGGAATTAGCACGTACCGAGGTTGCAAAGTGAGCCACGCCGCTCTGGGGAAGAGCGATGGCAGGGGGAGGCGCGTTGTGACTGGAGAGGGTCCGGGCCCGGACTTTGGTCTTTTCGCCACCGTCTGTCAGCTACTGAAGTCAGGGTTATACTACACCCGACTCCGCCGGGCCCTAATCAAAAGCTGGAATCGAAAGGTGCTGACCGACTTTTTGGTTTTGGATGATCTTTTTTTGGTGATTCATCGCCGGTTCTTTTTGGGAGGAGAGGAGTTACCTACTCCGCTGGAGAGATTGCGGAACGCGGCGTTTGCCAAGGCCTTGAGGAGCGCCGAGCGTCAGCTGGAAGAGCGGGATCGTGATCGCGTTCGCAAGCTGGCGTTGTATCTTCATCGCGGTCGCCAAGAAGGAACCTCGGCGAACCAGGTCTTGAATGCTGTCTATGGCCTGCCGCGGAAAGGCAAATCCTGCTAGTAACGATCTAGAGCGCGACTTCCCCCGCGCTTTTTTTACAGTGCTACAGTACACTGTAGTACGATAGACTGGACTACCGTCCTACCCATTAACTACTTATTAACCACTTCTCATTGCTATTATGAGGACAATGAAGCTGATCGTCGGTTTGGGGAATCCCGGAAAAAGGTACCAGAAGACCCGGCACAACGTCGGTCAGTGGTTCGTTGACCGACTGGCGAAAAACGAAAAGCTAAAAGCTAAAAGTTTAAAACTGCACAAGACGAATATTTTTATGAATGAATCCGGTCGGGAAGTCCGAGAATTGGTCAAGAAGTCCAAGATTGAGGATCTGAAAAATCTGCTGGTTGTTCACGATGATCTTGATCTAGTTCCGGGGAAGTGGAAGCTCCAGTTTAACCGCTCTTCGGCCGGCCACAAGGGGGTGCAGAGCGTGATTGATGAGCTGGGAACCCAGGAATTTTGGCGGTTGCGGATCGGGGTTGGGAAGCCGCCGGTCGGAAAGACGGCGAATCAATTTGTAGTCGAAAAACCCTTCCCCGGCGAGCAAAAACTCATCGAGGAGGCAATTGCAGAATGCCTAGCCCGCATTCTAGAATGGGCGAGAGAATAGTAAAGACAGTAAAGTAAGTAGTCAGTATCGTCAATAAATTTGACAACTAGCGACCTGGGTACTGGCTTTATTGGCGTTACTGTTTTTACCGAATTTACTAATGCTATACCGAACCTACCGTCCTCAAAAATTTTCCGAGCTGGTCGGTTTGGAAACCGTCAAGAAGACCCTCCAAAGCCAGGTTAAGGAGGGTCAGGTGGCCCACGCCTATCTCTTTGCCGGGCCGCGCGGAACTGGAAAGACTACCACCGCTCGGATTCTGGCAAAAGCGATCAACTGTGAAGAGCGGCAAAAGGCAAAAGGCAAAATGCTAAATGGGGAGCCATGTGGGAAGTGCTCGGCCTGCAAGCAGGTCGAGAGCGGGAAATACCTGGACTTAATTGAGATCGATGCCGCCTCTAACCGGGGGATTGATGATATCCGAAGCTTGCGGGAAAAGGTCCGGCTCGCTCCTTCTGTAGGCAAGTACAAAGTCTACATCATTGACGAGGCCCATATGTTGACGGCGGATGCTTCGAATGCTCTGCTCAAGACTTTGGAGGAGCCCCCCGCCCACGTCGTTTTCGTGCTGGCTACGACGGAACCCTACAAGCTCTTAGAGACGATTCGTTCCCGCTGCCAGCGCTTCACCTTTGAGCGGGCTCCAGTAGCGTTGATCGTGGAAAAGCTAAAGGAGATTGTCAAAAAGGAGAAGGTTAAGGTTGCGGACGAGGATTTGATCCAGATTGCCAAGGCCGCCGGCGGAGGCTTCCGGGATGCTGAAACGCTGCTAGAGCAGGTTTTGACCGGCGGTCAGAAGATCGAGGATCTGGTAGGCTTTGCTAAGCTGGCGGATTTGGGAGGGTTCTTTGAGGATTTAATCGCCGGAAGGTCCGCGGAAGCCCTTTCCTTTATAAGTGAGTTGGGGAGTAAGGGGATTGCGATGGAAAGTTTGGCCCAACGGCTCTTGGAATATCTTCGGGATTTGCTGCTGATTAAGGCGGGGGTCGGAGATAAGTTAGTGGAAGCTCCTAGGGAGCAATACGAATTGATGAAGAAACAGGCGGAAAAATTGGAAATGGGGCAACTCGAAGATATGATTAATAAATTTACTCAAGCTTACGATTATCTTTCCCAGACGGCAATTCCGAGCTTGCCGTTGGAAGTCGCCGTTGTCGAGACAACCGCGAGAGTTACTGGGGGTTTAGGTGATCGGGTAACTGGGGAAAGCCCCAGAGTTCAACCGCCCCGTAGCCCAGCAACCCAGTTACCCAGTAACCAGTCTGATCAGTGGTCCGCCCTCATGGCCGCCGTCAAACCGCTCAACCACTCCGTGGAGGCATTCCTCCGTTCTTGCCAGGGGGAGCTAAAGGGGAAGACCTTGGAGATTACCCCCTTTTACCCGTTCCACCGGGAGAAGTTAGTTGAGCTGCGGAATCGGAAGATTTTGGAAGAGGCCGCGAAACAGGTCTATGGTAAAGGGGTCCGAGTTAAAATTAAACCACCCGTCCGATGAAAATTCCGAAACCACTTGAGAATTTAATCGAGGCTTTCGAGCGTCTCCCAGGAATCGGGCCGAAGACGGCGGCGCGGTTAGCCTTCTACCTTCTGCGGGTGCCGGAGGATGAGCGCCAGGCGTTGGGGAACGCCGTTCTGGAAGCGGGGCAGAAGATTCAGCTTTGCGAGCGCTGTTTTAATATTGCGGAAGCCCCGCTCTGTAAGGTCTGTGAGGACGAAGCCCGGGACCAGTCGGTTCTCTGCGTGGTTGAAGATCCACTGGACTTAATCTCTTTTGAAAGAACTGGGAAGTATACCGGCCTTTACCATGTCCTCCACGGAGTGATCGCCCCGCTCGAGCATATTGGTCCCGAAAACCTCAAGATCTCGGAGCTCATCGGTCGGTTGACTAAGGAACCGGTCCGCGAGGTTATCCTTGCCCTTAATCCCTCCTTGGAAGGGGAGGCGACGGCGATGTACATCAAGAAAATTATCGGCGAACAGCTGACAGCTAAAGGCAAACAGCTTAGAATTACCCGGTTGGCGAGCGGAATTCCGACGGGAGGGGATTTGGAGTACGCCGACACTCTTACTCTTACCAAGGCCCTGGAAGGCCGCCAGGACTACTAAATTTCTCGCAGAGCTGGGATGATTCAATAGGTTTTTTTTCATTTTTGCTTTAATGAATCTGATGGGGCCGCTTAAGCTCTACAACTCTCTCACCCGAAAGATAGAGGTTTTCGAGCCTCAGAATCCGAATCGGGTGACGATGTATACCTGCGGGCCGACCGTTTACGGCCCGTCTCACTTGGGGCATGCCCGGACTTACGTTAATTTTGATTTTCTCAAGCGCGTGTTGGAATACCACGGCTACAACGTGCGGCACGTGATTAATTTGACGGATGTGCATGATTCAATGATTGAAGAAGCCCAAAAACGGCAGATTTCAATTAAAGAACTAGCGGATAAATATATCCAGCACTTTTACTTGGATTTAGAAAAGTTGAACGTTGAGCCCCCGGCCAATTTTCCCCGAGTGACCGAACATATTTCGGAGATTATTCGGATGATCGAAATCCTGATTGAAAAAGGATTCGCTTACGAGAAGGAGGGGTCGGTCTATTACGATGTATCTAAGTTTGGGGATTACGGCCAGCTTTCGGGGAGAAGGCTCGAAGCGGCCCGAACCGGGACTCGCGTGGCTACCGATAAATACGGGAAGGAGGAAGTAGCCGATTTTGCGCTCTGGAAGAAAGCCGGGAAAGGGGAAGAAGCGGTCGGAGCGGTCTGGGACTCTCCTTGGGGGAAGGGAAGGCCGGGGTGGCATATTGAATGTTCGGTGATGAGCCAAACCCACCTTGGGGATACTTTGGATATCCATGGCGGAGGAATGGATCTCAAGTTTCCCCATCATGAAAACGAGATTGCTCAATCCGAAGCGGCCACCGGCAAAAAGCTCGCTAACTTTTGGGTTCACGTGGGGACCCTCTTGGTCGAAGGGAAGAAAATGAGCAAATCTACCGGAAATATTGTTGAATTCGATACGCTAGTTCAGAGAGGAGTTGATCCGTTAGCCTTTCGTTATCTTTGCTTGACCACTCACTACCGGGGGGAGTTGAATTTTACTTGGGCGGGATTGGAAGCGGCCTCGATCGCCCTCGAAAAGCTCTACGACGAGCTCTCAACTTGGGAAGCGTCGGGTCCGATAGGGTGCGCAGAGTACGAGAACCGGTTCGAGGATTTGATTAACGCCGATCTTAATCTTCCCGAGGCGGTCGCGCTGATGTGGCGGTTGGTCAAGGATCAGGAACTGCCGACATCCTCAAAGATGACCGCCCTTTTGCGGATGGACAAGGTTTTCGGGCTGAAATTGGCCGAAATCGAGCAGGTCGAGATCCCGGCGGAGGTCCGGGAGCTAGTGCGGGAGCGGGAAGGGGCCCGGCGGGAGGAGAACTGGGCGCGCGCTGACGATATTCGGGACCAGATCACCCAAGCCGGATTCACCGTGGAAGATACGGAGAAGGGCCCGGTGGTTAAAAAGCTTCGGGGGTAGACAACCAGTCCCGGTTGGTTTAAGATGCAAGGAGCAGTGCAAGGCGGCTCACCGAGAAGTGAACCGAGCCCCATCGCGAGAAGATGTTGTACGAAGTGACAATTGCCTTAAATCCGGATCTGGCGGCGGAAAAAGCGAAAAAAATTACCGAGGGAGTTGAGGGAGCCGTGGTGAAATCCGGCGGGAAGGTGGAAAAAGTCGAAAGCCTGGGGATAAAAAACCTGGCCTACCCGGTTCGAGGTTTCAGTCAGGCTAGTTTCGGGCGCTTCTACCTTCAATTGGACTCGGAGAAGATTGGGGAGCTGCGCCACCAGTTAGAGCGGGAACCGGCACTTTTACGCGTTTTTGTCGTCAAGCTCGAAGGGGGTGAAATCAAAAGCAATGGCTAGATCAGTCAATAAAGTTATCTTAATCGGTAATCTTACTCGGGATCCGGAGATGCGCTACACTCCGGATGGGCAGGCGGTTACTTCTTTTGGGTTGGCGACCAATCGGCGTTGGACGGGAAAGGATGGAGAGCCGAAGGAGGAAACCGAGTTTCACAACATTGTCGCTTGGGGTAAGTTGGCGGAGCTTTGCAACCAGCTAATGAAGAAGGGACGGAAAGCTTATCTCGAGGGGCGGTTGCAGACTCGCAGTTGGGAAGGGAA
>CAZEID010000030.1:0-17041 GCA_964512075.1 uncultured Candidatus Saccharibacteria bacterium
CAGCCGATATAAGGATTGAGGGTGTAATCGAAGACTTTGGAACGGGACAGGACACTTTTAGCCTGGATCTCTTTGACTTTCATTGTTTTAGGGTTTCAACCCCCTTGTTTTTCTTGCTTCTGGAGGTGATCCTCGATTAGCTGGATGTCGGCCAAATCTTTCTCGCGGCCGAGGGCGCTCTTATAGGTAATTACGTCTTTGAGGGAGGTAAAAGGTATGCCGGCAATCCGCTCCGCCCGCGAAATTAATTCCTCAAACCTGGGATGGTAATTATTGATCGCTAGATTCGAAATTTCCCCGATTTCAATGTCGTTGGTACCGAGAATGCTGTCGCCAAATCTGGGAACTTTTTCTTGCCAGCCCCGGTTCTTTAGTTCCGCGTAAGCTCGGGGGGTGACGAAGATATCGATATCGGCGCAATCCCGGATCCGGCGGACCGCAAGGGCCGCTCCGCCGACTACCACATACTCCCCCTTCGGGAGGTCAAGTTCTTTAATCTTTCGGATAACTTCTTCTGAGTTCATCAATCTTGATGTTATCAATTCCCACGCCGACCGCCTCTGGTGGGCTTGTCTACCTTTGGCGAGAGGAAGGGATAATCAGGGGAGGCGCTGTTATGGTATACTAGTATACTGTAATAGATTACTCTTCTCTATTCTCTATCCCCCTACTTCTATTTCCCTACTTTCTTTACCTATCCTATCTCGCTGCTAGTCTATCAGGGTTTCAACCCCCTATAAATCCCCTTAGTAGATAACTACAAATCTTCTAGCGGAAAAGGTGTACAAGGAGTGTAAGGAGTATTAAGGAACGGTCGTTATAGTATATTAGTATACTGTAGTAAACGAGCTTCCCGATTCCTTTGCTTCCTCACTCTTACTCCCCCACTCCCTTACTCTATTTATTTATTTAATTCATTTAATTTACTCTTACTACTCTTCTTACTCTTACAGGTCTGTTAGGGGTGGTTAGTGGTTCGACCCTAAAGCTCCCTGAAGCTCATTTGCCTAAATTCTAAATTCTGACATTGACAGGCATAAAAAGAATCCGCTGGGGAAACCGGATTCTGGCGAACTAATCGGTTCGGGGCGTAAGAAAGCACTGGGGAGTGGGATCAGATTTTACGGCTAGACACAATCGCGTTGCCGAGAAGGAGTACAGAGATTCCGACCACCGCCCAAAGAACGGGGGTGAGGGTTTGGTGAGCGGCCACTAGTGGTGCCAGGAGCAAAGCGACGAGGTTGATTACTTTGATCAGCGGGTTTAGGGCCGGGCCGGCGGTGTCTTTCAACGGATCCCCAACCGTATCCCCGATCACCCCGGCTTTGTGGGCGTCGCTACCCTTTCCGCCGTACTTCCCGTCTTCGATCATCTTCTTGGCGTTGTCCCACGCTCCCCCGGTATTCGCCATAAAGACTGCTAGGAGCTGGCCAACGAGGATTAGCCCAGCGAGAAAGCCGCCCAGGGCTTCCTCTTTCAGCAGGAAGCCGACCAACAGCGGGGTGGTGATTGCCAGGATCGCCGGCCCCCGCAGCTCCCGGATCGCGGCTTTGGTGCAGATATCTACCACCCGGGCGTAATCCGCTTCGGCCTTTCCCTCCCAAAGCCCCTTGATCTTGGCAAACTGGCGGCGGACTTCCTGCACGACCGCAAATGCGGTATGGGAAACAGCCCGGATCGCGAAGGAGCTAAAGAGGAACGGGACGGCCCCGCCAATCAGGACGCCCACGAAGACGAGCGGGTTAACAACATCGATGTGGGCCAAGCCGGTGACTTCAATAAAGGAGCTGAAGAGGGAGACGGCGGCAATCACCGCGCTCCCGATCGCAATTCCCTTGGTAATCGCTTTGGTGGTGTTGCCGACGGCGTCCAGTTGTTCGACTACTTTCCGGGCGTTCTTGGGAAGACCGGCCATTTCGGCGATTCCCTGGGCGTTATCGGCAATTGGACCAAAGGCGTCCATCGAGACGGTGTTCCCCGTCAAAGTGAGCATCCCAATGCCGGTCAGGGCGACGGCGTAGGCCGCAAAGAGAGCATTCCCGGGGAAGATCAGAGTCGCTACCACGATCGTCGCGGCGATCACTAAAATTGCCCAGACGGAGCTCTCATAACCTTCTGCCAATCCCGTCAGGATGGTGGTCGCTGGACCGGTTTGAGTGCTTTTGGCGATCGCTTGGACCGGGCGGTATTTGAGGGAGGTGAAGTATTCGGTCAGGTGGTTAATCGTAATCGCGAGTGCAATTCCGGCGATTGCGGCCCAGAAGACCCGAAGGTCTTTAAAGTAAAACTGCGCCATTAGGAAGAAGCCGATTAAGCAAATTAAAGAAGAGATCCAGTAACCGCGATTGATGGCGCCCATAGCGCTTTTCATCTCTCCCGTGATCCGGACGGCATAGGTGCCGACAATCGAGGCAAAAACTCCAATTGCCCGGATCGCGAGCGGGAAGAGTACTCCCGGCAAACCGAAGGCGGCGTAGCCCAAAATCATCGCCGAAACGATGGTGACTTCGTAGGATTCGAAGATGTCGGCCGCCATTCCGGCGCAGTCGCCAACATTGTCCCCGACTTGATCGGCAATCACGGCAGCGTTGCGGGGGTCGTCCTCCGGAATCCCCTTCTCCACCTTTCCGACCAGATCAGCGCCAACATCAGCGGCTTTGGTATAAATGCCACCTCCCACCCGCATAAAGAGGGCGAGCAGGGTACCGCCGAAGCCGAATCCCAGGAGAACTTCGTAAGCCCGCTCCCCGTAAAGGAGGAAGATTACCGTTCCGCCTAGGAGTCCGAGGCCGTCGGTCAGCATTCCGGTAATCGTCCCGCTCCGGTAGCCGATCCGAAGGGCTTTGCCCAAACCGGTTTTAGCGGCTTCTGCCACCCGGACGTTTCCTTGCACGGCCATGTTCATTCCAATTAATCCGACCAGCGCCGAAAAAGTTGCGCCGGTTAGGAACGCTAATGCTCTTCCGAGGGCGATGTCCGGGCTGGGAGCCGTGTAGTAAAGGGCTAGGGCGAGGAAAACTATTAGAAGGGCGATGGTTTTGAACTGGCGCTTAAGGTAGGTGTTGGCACCGAGGCGGATCGCCTGGGCGATTTTAACCATTTTGGGATTTCCCTGCGGTTCGCGGAGAACTTGGCGAATTAAAAAGACCGCATAGAGCAGTCCCAAAATAGCGGTTCCCAGTACGACTCGCGGAATGATTTGATCAACTGTCATTTCAGTTGCTATCGGGCGCCAGTGCTGTGGCGCTAAATGCGAGGGCGTTTGTTAACCCGCCCACACCACTACAGTTTATAAATTTGGGAGGGGATGTCAATAGGCCTCCGAGGAAACAGAGAACGGGCCGGTGCGAGGACTAGACGTCCAGCTCGGCCTTGAGGGCGTGGGTTTGGATGAAGCGTTTGCGGGGAGCAACTTCCTCCCCCATTAGCATTGTGAAGGTTTCATCCGCCTTTTGGGCATCTTCGATTTTGATCATCTTCAACGTGCGGGTGGCTGGGTTCATTGTCGTTTCCCAAAGCTGGGTCGGGTTCATCTCCCCCAATCCCTTGAAGCGCTGAACGGTTGCGCCCGGCATTTCCTCGAGAAGCTGATCTCTTTCCTCTTCGGTAAAGGCGTAGCGGGTGTCTTTGCCCCGGCTGACCCGGAAGAGTGGGGGTTGGGCGACATAAACGTGGCCCTGCTCGATTAGCGGGCGCATATAGCGGAAGAAGAAAGTCAGCAGCAGGGTCATAATGTGGGAGCCGTCCACGTCAGCATCCGACATAATAATTACTTTGCCGTAGCGAAGCTTACTGATATCAAACTCCTCTCCAATTCCCATCCCGATCGCTACCGTTAAGTCGCGAATGCCGGGGTGTTCGAGCATCTTATCCAGGCGGCTTTTCTCGACATTTAAAATCTTTCCCCACAAGGGCAGAATCGCTTGGAACTTGCGGTCCCTCCCCTGTTTAGCGGAGCCGCCGGCGGAGTCTCCCTCAACAACAAAAAGTTCGGCTTCGGCCGGATCCTCCGTTTGGCAATCGGCCAGCTTGCCAGGCAGACCCATTCCTTCTAGGACTCCTTTGCGGAGGACTGTTTCTCGGGCGGCGCGAGCCGCCAGGCGGGCTTCAGCGGCCAACAAACCCTTTTGAATGATTCGTTGGGCAGCGGAGGGAGTTTCCTCGAGGAACTCGTACATCTTCTCGCGAACCACCTGCTCAACGATCGGTCGGACTTCGGCATTCCCGAGTTTATCTTTGGTTTGCCCTTCAAATTGAAGATTTTTTATGTCCAGTTTGACGGAGACGACTGCGGTCAAACCTTCTCGAACATCATCCCCGCTGACCCCCTCGCTGCCGTTTTTGATAGCGCCCTTGTCCCGGCCGAAGTCGTTGATGACTCGCGTTAGGCCGGCGCGGAATCCCGTAAGGTGAGTTCCTCCGCCGGGATTGTAGATGTTGTTAGCAAAGCAGAGAACGTTCTCGTTGTAGCCCTCGTTGTATTGAAGAGCAACTTCTACGTCTATCCCTCCGCGGTGCTCGTGAGTGTAGAAGGGAGGATGGATTGGGTTTTTGTTGCGGTTAAGCGCCTCCACGAAGGAGCGAATTCCGCCCTCGAAGAAGAAGTTTTCCTCTTGGTTGGTTCTTTCATCAAATATTTTGAAGAAGACTCCTTTGGTTAAGAAGGCGAACTGGCGGAGGCGTTCCGCGAGGAAGCTGAAATCGGCTTGAATGTCTTTTCCAAAGATTTCGGAGTCGGGCCGAAAAGAGACGGTAGTACCGGTTTGACCGGCCGGAGCCTTCCCGGCTGCTTTTACCTTGTAAAGAGGAGCTCCCCGCTGGTACTCTTGGACCCAAAGCTGACCGTCCCGCTTAACCTCGACTTTCATATGTTCGGAGAGGGCATTCACGACCGAGGCCCCAACCCCATGTAGTCCGCCGGAAACTTTGTAGCCGCCCTCGCCGAATTTTCCTCCAGCGTGGAGTTTGGTCATGACGATCTCGAGAGCCGAAGTTTTGTACTTAGGCATTATGTCCACTGGAATTCCCCGCCCGTTATCCGTGACGACAATGTAACCGTCTTTGCGAATAGTGGTTTCGATTCGACTGCAAGCTCCGACTAGCGCTTCGTCAATCGAGTTGTTGACGATTTCCAGAACAAGATGGTGCAGGCCGTTAACATCGGTGGAACCAATGTACATCCCCGGCCGCTTGCGGACCGGCTCCAATCCCTCCAAGACTTGGATTTGGGCAGCGGTGTAGTCGGAATTTTGAACCTTTTTATTAATCATAAAAGGTAAGCAGCGAGTAGCTGGTAGCTAGGAAATTCTAACTCTAGATACTAGCTACTAAAGTTTACCAAGAAAGCAGAAAGTGATCAACGACCATTTTAATGTTGGTGGAGTCGTCTCGGAGGAGCTTTTTGGCCTGCCAAACCTCCTTTAGCAACGGGTTCGGCTGGGTGGAAAATTCCATTTCGATTCCCTCCAAAAAGGAGATGGCGGAATCGCGATTGTAGCCAATTTTTTCCTCAAAAATTGTCAAGCGCCGGCCGGTGGGAGCGGTCAAAATTTCTCGGATTAGGGATCGATTTTTGATTTCTTCCTCGTTAGCGACAGCAGCCTCAACCAAGCAGCGGGAAACGACGGTGGGCAGGAGGAGACGGGGATGCGGAACCGTCAAAACGAAAGTTAGAAACTCCGGCGGCTCTTCCAGCGTTTTTAGCAGGGTGTTTTGAACTTCCTCGTTCAAGCGTTGGGCTTCGAGGATTAATACCCCCCTTCCCTTATAAGGTTGGGGTGGTTTGAGGTGGAGGTGGGGCAAGATTCCTCGGATTCGCGGGAGAGGAAGAATCTTGCCTCCTTCTTCAAAGGAGTGCAGATAGCAGTCTTGGAGAATTGCTTGGGCCTTTTCCTTCCGGGTTTGGGGACTCCCGCCGTGAATCAAAATGCTTGGCACAATTAGAATAGTAGCTAGTCGCGAGTAGTTAGTAAAGAGGAATTGGAAGGTTGGAGTTAAGCTAGCCCCCACTTGATTCGAAACTGGAAACTTGAGATTGGAAACTGGTAACTTAGAAGCTGGGATGGTAGAACTTGCCCGCAAAGAAATTACCGAGATTTTGGTGGGGAAGAATCTGATCTCGGCCGATCAGGCTCGGGACCTCCAAGTCGAAGCGGCAAAGGTGGGGCGGCCGGTCGAAGATCTAATCGCTGAGCGAAATCTGGTTTCCCCGGAGGCGTTGGCGGAAGCTCGGGGAGAAGTGTTGGGAGTACCCTTCGTGAAGCTAACTGGACTGGATATTCCGGCCGAGGTTTTGAATCTCATTCCCCAATCTACGGCGAGCCGCTATATTTTGATTCCGTTTGAGAAAACCGATCGTTCCCTGAAAGTCGCGATGAGTGATCCGTTGGATTTGCAGGTAATTGGCTTTTTGGAGCGGCGGACGGGTTTGCGGATTCAGCCTCATATTGCGCCGGCTCGGATGATCACGGACGCAATCGACGCCCAGTATCGCAAAACGCTGGGGGAAGAAGTTACCGCCGCGCTTGAGGAGGCCGGCGTCGGCCGGCCCCTCAAGATTGAAGAGGCCAAGGACCTCAGCCGGGAGCCGGAGACGATCCGTAAGTCGCCGGTTGCCGAAATTGTTTCTTCGATTATCTCTTACGCTGCCCGGAATCGGGCCTCCGACATCCATATTGAGCCGGTGGAGGGCAAGACTCGGGTCCGCTTTCGAATTGATGGGGTTCTGCAGGAGCGGTTGACTTTGCCGACGGAGATTCATTCCTCGGTTGTTTCCCGGATTAAGATTTTGGCGAATCTTAAGATTGACGAAAAGCGGATTCCCCAGGATGGGCGGATCAAAGTTGAAGTGGGGGGACGGGAGATTGACCTCCGGGTCGCAACGATGCCGACCTCCCTCGGCGAAAAGGTTGCCATCCGGCTGTTGGAAGAAACCGCGACGATTCCGACGTTGGATCAGCTGGGGATGCGGGGAATTTCGCTCAAGCGGATGGAGGAATCACTGCGGCGCCCGAATGGGATTATCTTGGTGACTGGTCCCACCGGCTCCGGGAAGACCTTGACTCTGGCGGCGGTTCTCTCCAAAGTTAATGCCCCGCGGGTGAATATTGTGACAATCGAGGACCCGGTGGAGGTGCGGATTCCCGGCGTCAACCAAACCCAGATAAATCCAGCGGCGGGGCTGACCTTTGCCACCGGCTTGCGAGCCTTTCTCCGGCAGGACCCGAACATCATTATGGTTGGAGAGATTCGGGATAACGAGACGGCGGAGCTGGCGGTCCACGCTGCTTTGACCGGCCACTTGGTCTTTTCAACTTTGCATACTAACTCCTCGGCCGGGGCGCTCCCCCGCCTGATCGACATGAAGATTGAGCCCTTCCTGCTAACCTCCACGATTGTGGCGATTGAAGCTCAGCGGTTGGTGCGGAAAATCTGTCCCGAGTGTAAGACCGAATACGAAGCCCCGGCTGAAGTCGCCAAGCAAATTAAAGAGACTCTAGGGACCCTCTACGAGAAGACCACTAAAGTCGAGAAAAAAGGTAAACTGATCCTATTCAAGGGCGGTTCCAAAGGGGTGGAGTGTAAGACTTGCGCCGGCTCTGGCTACTCCGGCCGCACCGGGATCTTCGAGGCTTTGCTGATGTCGGATACGATCGCGCGGCTGGTTCTAGAACGGCGACCCACGCCGGAGATTGAAGATCAAGCCGTCAAAGAGGGTATGATTACTTTAGTGCAGGACGGGTTTATGAAGGTTCTGGAGGGTCAGACCACCGTGGAGGAGGTCCTGCGAGTGGCAAAAGAATGATGACAAAAATTCGAAATTCGAATATCGAAACTCGAAACAAACCCCAAATTCTGAGTCTCAAATGCTCCAAACGTTTCGGATTTCGTGCTTTGTGCTTCGGATTTAATTGATTATGGCTGCATCAGGAGGAGTAAGAGCGCTTTTGCAAAAAACGGTCGAGTTAGGGGCTTCTGATTTGCACTTGACAGTCGGAGCGGCGCCGACGCTGCGGATTAAGGGAAGTCTTACGCCCTTGCCGGGGGCGCCGGAGATTCTGGGTCCGGAAGACGTTGAGCGGTTGATTTTTGAGCTGGTTTCAGAGGAGCAGCGGGACCTTCTGCTAACTCAAAAAGAGATTGACTTCTCCTTTGCTTATGGGGAGGAAGCCCGCTTTCGCGTCAACGCCTTCCACCAGCGGGGATATCTAGCCGCTTCCCTTCGCCGAATTCCCTTGAAGATTCCGACGTTAGAAGAGCTAAAGCTGCCTAAAGTTTTGGCGGAGTTTTGCAATCTTCCGCAAGGTTTTATTCTCGTTACGGGTCCGACCGGCCATGGTAAATCTACCACGATTGCGGCGATGATCCAGCGGATTAACGAAACCCGGCCGGTGCACGTGATTACAATTGAGGACCCGATTGAGTACATCTATCCTCATCAGAAAGCACTAGTTGATCAGCGGGAGATGCACTTGGATACTTACTCTTGGGAGGTGGCTTTGCGCTCGGCTCTCCGGGAGGATCCGGATGTGGTCATGATTGGAGAAATGCGCGACTACGAAACGATCGCTTCTGCCATTACAATTGCGGAAACCGGCCATTTGGTTTTTGCAACTCTCCACACCAACTCCGCTTCTCAAACCGTCGACCGGATCATCGATGCTTTTCCTGAGGCGCAGCAACAGCAAGTGCGAGTTCAGCTCTCCTCTATTTTGGAGGGAGTGATCTCCCAACGCTTAATTCCTTCCGTGCAGGGGGATTTAGTCCCCGCGGTGGAAATTATGCTCCCCTCCCCCGCCGTTCGCTCGGTAATTCGGGAGGGAAAAACTCATCAACTGGACAACGTCATCTCTACTTCGTTTGATCAGGGAATGGTTTCGCTGGAGCGGGCCCTGGCCCAATTGGTAAACGAGGGTCAGGTGGCTCTGGAGGTGGCAAAGGCCCACACTCTGCGGCCGGAGGAATTTACTCGCCTCGTTAAAGCGTAGTGGAGGCAGTAAAAGCAGTAAAGGTAATGAAGACAGTAAAAGAAACAGGCGACAATTTTGGGGCTATCTTTATTGAGGTTACTGGTGTTACTGCCTTTACTCTCCCGCTCTAGTTATGCCCATTTACACTTATATTGTTAAAGATCCCGCTGGCCGGAACTTGACGGGGACGGTTGAGGCCCCCAATCCGACTCTAGCGGGAGATATTCTGCGCGAGCGAAGATACGTAGTGGTTTCTTTAATTGAAAAGAAAGGGGGCGGCTTCATTGAGCAAATTGTCAGTCGGTTCCGGGGAGTTACGATCGGAGAGAAAACCGTTTTCGCCCGGCAGCTGGCAACGATGGTTTCTTCCGGATTGCCTCTTACCAATGCTTTGGAGATTTTGCGGGAGCAGGCGGCTAGCGAGCGGATGAAGGAGGTTTTAAATTACATGATCGGGGACGTCCAAGGGGGAAGCTCCTTGGCGAAGAGCATGGCGAAGTACCCCGACGTTTTCAATAGAGTAACGGTTTCGCTGGTGGAAGCGGGAGAGGCCTCGGGAAAGTTGGATGTTCTTCTTTCCCAGCTAGCCGACAATATGGAAAAGGAGCGGGACTTTCAGTCGAAGACGCGGGGAGCGTTGATCTACCCCGTGGTAATTGGAGTTGCAATGGTTGGGGTGTTCATCATTATGATGGTTTTCGTTGTTCCCCGCCTGACCGCGCTCTACGAAGATATCGGGGCGGAATTGCCTTTACCAACGAAAATCCTGATCGGGATCTCCAATCTACTGGTTGGCGGTTGGTGGGTGGTTTTGGCTTTCCTCGGCCTATTCGGTTACGGGGCTTACCGCTATCTTCAGACCGAGCGGGGCAAGTATCAGCTGGCAGAATTTACTTTTAAGTTTCCGGTTTTTGGGAGGCTTAACAAGCAATCCGAGTTGGCCCGCTTCTCGCGGACTTTGGGTTTGCTGATCGGGGCGGGAATTCCGATTACCCAAGCGCTGGAGATCGTCGCCGCGGCGATGGGAAACATTCTTTACCGGGATGCGATCCTAGCCGCGGAGCAGCAAGTGGAAAAAGGGGTGCCGCTTTCGGTGCCAATCAAGGGCGATCCTAACTTTGACCCTCTGGTGGCTCAAATGATCGCGGTGGGCGAAGAAACTGGGAAGATGGACGAGGTTTTGGACAAGGTCGCCGCTTTCTTTGAAGGACAGGCCGAGCAATCTGTGAAGAATCTCTCGACAGCGCTGGAACCAATAATTTTAGTCCTGCTGGGAGTAATGGTGGGAGGGCTAGTGCTGTCAATTATTACGCCGATCTATAACTTGACCACCCAGTTCTAGGGGTGGCCATTAAGCTTAACGGTGATTGATTTAGGAGAACGTGAAAGGGGGTGAGTTGAACTACTAACTATGGACAACAAACTATTGGCTAGAGCGCGAAGCGGCTTTACGCTGATCGAACTCCTAATCGTAATTACGATTATTGGGATTTTAGCGGTGGCGGTCCTTTCGGCAATTAACCCGATTGAGCAAGTTCGCCGAGCGCAGGACCAGGGATTGGAATCGGATGCTTCCGAGTTGCTGAACGGCTTGGAGCGTTACTATACCGCCTTCTTTGAGTACCCTTGGGACGCGCTGGGAGAAGCAGATCCGAACCAAACTTTGGTTCAGAGCAGTTGGGTCACCGAATTGATTAATAAGGGGGAAGTTAAACCACAGTTTGCCGATCGGGATTCCTGGAATTCAATCTATGCGACCCTTTCGGGAACAGTGGTTCGGTTGTGTTTTGACCCGTCCTCTTCCTCTTTCCAGAAGCAGGCGGATGCCGCCGGCAAGAATCGCGACGGTTCGAGCGGTTGTACCAGCAATTGCTACGTCTGCGTTCCCCGGTAAGAGTTTAGTTATGAGGGGGTGTTCCTATGCTACCGAATAAGAGGGGGTTAACTTTAGTCGAGCTGGTTCTTCTGGTCGGCTTAATGTTGATTTTGGGGGCCGTGGCTCTTTGGGCGATTAATCCTGGCGAAAGAGTCCGCCAGGCCCGCGATGAAAAGCGGCTGACCGATCTTGCTAGTGTCCGGAATGCCATCGAGGCCGCCGTTTCGGCCAATATCCCCCTCGGTAGCACTTTCGGTGTTCCTTCCAGCACGGTGGGGGGTGAGGCAACGCGGAAGGTGGACGGTTCCGGCTGGGTGCCGATGAATCTCTCGGTTCAGCTCTCTTCTTTGCCAGTGGATCCTCTGGATGGTCGGACCTTCACGGACGCGTTAGGAAGCAAAGTTTTGGGAGAATATCAGTTTATCTCGGATGGGAAGTATTACGTTTTGCGGACGCACTTAGAAGCGGAAAAAAACCGTTCCAAGTACAAAGAGGATGGTAACGACAACACCTGGTACGAAATTGGGAGTGCTCCCGGCCTGTCCACGCATTTTGGATTATGAAATACTCCAAAAAAGGCAGGTAAAGTGTAAAATGTAAAAACTTAAAATGTTCCTTCCCCCGTTTTTGCTTTTTATATTTCACTTTATGCTCGGCACTGCCGTCGGTTCCTTTCTGAACGTTTGGTCCCGCCGGCTGCTTCGCGGTCAGCCTCCGACGGGCCGGTCCCGTTGCGAGTACTGCGGTCATCTCCTGGCGCCGCAAGACCTCGTTCCCCTTTTTTCGTTTTTGCTTCTCCGGGGCCGTTGCCGTTATTGCCGTCAACCGTTGAGTTGGCAGTATCCGCTGGTGGAGCTCGGAACCGGGTTGGTATTTGCTTCGATCCTTCTAATCACAGGTTACGAGTTCCTAACTGCCGCCCCCCTCTTAATTGCTTCCAGTGCCCTAATTGTGGTTTTTGTTACCGATCTCCAAAAGGAGGTAATTTTCGATCAAGTTCTGGGGGTGGTTGGAGGAGGAGCCCTTCTCTATCGCCTTCTCATCCGTCTTCCTTCGGCGGACTATCAACGGCTCGCTTACGACTTAATCGGTGCCCTGGGAGTTTACTTTTTTCTTCAAGCAATCCGACGGGTAACCCGAGGCCGCGGCTTGGGGGACGGCGATCCTCCGCTGGGGCTTGGAGCCGCGCTGTTAGTCGGTTTTCCTTTGCTCCTGGTGGAGGTTTTCCTGGCTTTTGTGATTGGCGGGGCCGTTGGGGCAAGTTTGGTTTTGGCGCGGAAGCGGAGTCTTAAGGACCGCATCGCTTTTGGCCCTTTCCTTGTGATTGCCGTTTTTGCTACGCTATTCTTTGGAGATCAGCTTTGGTCCTGGTACTTGGGTATTCTGGGTCTGTAAACTATGAACTGTAAACTAGAAACTAAGCGAAAGGGCTTCACACTTCTTGAGCTTCTGGTAGTAATCACGATTATCGGTCTGCTTTCCTCCGTGGGTTTGGCTTCCTACACCCGAGCGCAGGCCCGGGCTCGGGATGCTAAGCGCCAAAGCGATTTGACAACATTGCGAAATGCTTTAGAGCTGTACTATTCGGAGAACAACTTTTACGTTAACACGGGAGGCGCTTGCACTGCAGTGGAGACTTCCTTAGCCCCCTTAGTTCCCGATTTCACCAAGCAGTTACCGACCGACCCCGGTGGACAGGGCTTACCTTATCTTTATTGTGGCAGCTCCCAAGATTATTGTCTTCAGGCCAAGCTGGAGGCGGTTACCGCGGTCCAAAGCACTTGCACCGCTCCTCTCCAAGGCGGCGGCTATAATTACGGTGTTGGCAACCCCTAACGCCGTAATTACTAGCTTTGCCAGAGCAAAGCGTCCAATTATGGCGCGGTCTTCATTTACCCTGATCGAACTTCTCGTCGTAATCTCCATTATTGCTCTGCTTACTAGCTTTTCCGCCGCCGCTTTCAACAATTACTCCCGTCGGCAGCAGCTCAGCCAGGCCCAGAAGGATTTGGATTCCGTTCTGCGGGATGCACAGGCGCGCGCACTTTCCTCGGTTAACGGGTTGAGTTGGGGGGTTCATCTCGAGACTGGCTCGGCGGCAGTTTCTCTTTTCTCTACCCCGTCTAATTATGAGAGCGCAACACAAATCTTGGACCGGGATCTTCGCGCAGAGGTGAGGATTTCGGACTTGACCCTGCAATCCAACAATCGAATCAATGTTATCTTCTCCGTTCAAGATGGTTCAGTTACCTTTACCGCCGACGACGGTTCTTGCTTAGGCGGCTCCGCCGATTCGGCTTGCGCCGCGAGCCCGAACCGGTGTCTGGCCGTTGGGATTAACTTGCAGGGAACCTCCGATAAACGCTATCTTAAGGTGAATGAGCGAAACATCTTCGAAAGTACTGCTCTCACCCCGTGCCCTTAAGGGCCAATCTTTGGTCGAAGCGATTGTCGCCATTGGCATTACCATTTTGGTGGTTACCGGATTGGTTGTTTTGGCTATCGGGGCGGTTCGGTCCGCCACCGTTTCCAAAAACCGGTCTTTAGCTGTTCAATATGCCCAGGAAGGAACGGAGGCCCTCCGCTCGATTCGCGACCGGAGTTTTGCGGAGCTGCCGGTTGGTGGAACTAATCGATTAGTTTGGACCGGCTCGGAATGGAGCACCTTAGCCGGAACGGAAACTTTGGGCCTGTTTACGCGAAGCTTTACCACCACTTTGGTTTCCGCCGGAAAGCTAAAAGTTGATTTAACGGTGGCTTGGTCGGATTCGGCGGGGGCCCATACGGTGGATCTCACCACTTACCTCACCGATTGGCAATGATACAACTGGCCAAATCAGTTTTGAGTCAGGAGCCGAAGGGATTTACACTGATCGAACTTTTAGTAGTGATTGGGGTGGTTGCCATTGTTGGCACCCTGGCCGCAGATATCTTCGTGAACGTCACCCGCTCCTACAATAAAGCCGAGATCTTGGCTCGAGTGGAGCGGAGTGGGAATGTGGCTCTCTCGCAAATGGTTGGTGAGATTCGAAATGCTCGGGCGGTAATCACGCCTTCGGCCGGGTCTTTTGGATCTTTGTTAACGATTACCAGCGCGGGAGGATCCCCGGTCACTTTTTATTTTGTTCCTCCGACCGCCGACGCCAATGGTTACGTCGCCCGCGAGGGTGTTGCTATTACGGATAATTCCTACGCCAGCGGGGTGAATGTAACTTCCCTTCTCTTCTCGGTGCTAGAAGCCCAACCGCGGGTAGTTTCGATTAGCTTGCAGTTGGAGCAGCCGCTAGGAGCTCCCGGAAGAGTGGACTTTAAGGCGGAGACCACTCTTCAAACTTCAGTATCTTTGCGATCTTACGAGTGAGGTGGAAAAGTCTCTCAGGCAAAAGGTAGAATGAGAGAAGGATCCGATAAAAAAATGGAACCAAGAGACGATAGCTTTTATTTTCCTTCCTCGGTCTTTTGTGGGCGAGCTAAAGCGCGTTCGAGCCAGGCTTTAATTTTAATTCTCTTAGTAATGGCGGTGTCCTTGACTTTAGGGGTTTCAGTCGCTTCCCGAACTGTAACGACGATTCGGCAGGTTTCCTTCTCGGCTCAATCCGCCCAGGCTCTGGCTTTTGCGGAAGCGGGAGTGGAAGAGGCCCTCAAATGCTTGAGTGATGGGAGTTGCTCTCCCCCGTACGATCCAACGGCCGTGGACTTGACGGGAGATGGGACGGTCGATTTTGATTATCGGATTACTGCTTTGGGCGGAGGGGTCTTGGATTCTTTTCCAGCTTTGGCTCGGGACGAGACGGTTGAAATTAGCTTGGAGGGCTACCCGGCGAGCACCCCAATTTACGTTTCTTGGGTAAACACGGCGAACGGGGACGAAACGGCCGATCCCGCGGCGGTGGAGGTAGCGGTAATTTACCAGGAGGCCGGAATTTATAAAATCTCTCGATATGCCTATGATCCAGATGGGACCCGCCGCGCGGAGAACAGTTTCTTCGCCCCTTTTGTGGGAAGTTATAACGTCAACGGGGTGACTTATCGGTACCGATTCTCGGTTTCGGCTCCCTTTACCCCGGTGGCGCTACGGATTCGGCCGCTTTATTCGACTACCCCTTCCACCTTCGCGTTTTCCGCGGAAGCCGGGCGGAGCTTCCCTAGTCAGGGGGCGCGAGTAGAATCTACCGGGTTTTCTGGTGCGGTTAAGCGGAAGATTGAGGTGCTGCGGACGGAGCCGGCGCTTTCGGAACTGTTTGATTTCGCCGTTTTTTCTGGCTCGGAGGCCAGTCCTCTTTCTAAGTAACGGACCGCGCGCGGGGAGTTATCGCCAGGCAAAGTCGACCAATCTTTTGATTTTTTTGCTTCGGGAGTAGCCTAATCCAGTGATGAGGTGCGAGGCTAGGAAGAAGCCTCCGATGATTTTTTCCCAAAGCTGGCCGAAGAGGACAAAAAGGCCCAAAGCGACGAGGCTGGCGAGAAAGATTTTCCGGAGAGTTTGGAGAGGATAGAATTTTAGCACGGGTCGGGCTGCAACGTTCCCCTCTTGAATCTCCTTGATTCGGCGGAAGACTACCGCGCCAATGGAGGCCGTCGCGAGCACTCCGGCTAAGTAAGCGGGCTGGAGATTTCCGCCTAACCACATTCCAAAGAGCAGGCGGCCGACGTGCGGAACGGAATTGGTGGCGATTTCTAGGTAAGGAATGGCTTTAGCCCAGAAAGTGTAAAAGATATTTACCGCTAAGAAACTTAGTGCCATCAGAAAAACTTCGGGGGGAAGGAGGAGGGAAAGCAAAAGTCCGCTCCCAATTAAAGCGAGGGCGATCCTGCCCGCCTGCTCCTTGGTAATTTCGCCGGCGGGAATCGGCCGGTCTTTCTTCTTCGGGTTAAGCCGGTCCAGTTCGGCGTCTTTAATATTGTTAAGGGTATAAATTCCGCCGTAAAGGAGAGGAGCGAGGACGAAGAGGGCTTTCCCTAGCAAAATTAGTTCGGCGGAGGATACGGAGAAGTTTTTGGCCAGAAAGAATCCCAGGACGAATTGAAGGAAAGAAGCGTAATCTTCCCACCGAGTCAGCCGAATATAGGTTTTGAGCTTTGGCAGGAACTTAGGCACTCTTTCGAAGAATATCATGTTAGAATGGGTCGCCGTGAAACCGATCGTCCTTTTGGACATCGATAATACCTTGTTGGATGTCCGGAAGTTGGGGGTGCTTACGGGGAAGCATTTGAAAGGGAAGCTCAACCGAGCCCTTCAAGTGGTGACCAAGCGGGATTGGAAAGGTCTCCGGAGATTGTTAAAGCCGGAATTTCAGGGGCTATCCTATCTTCTTTTCGGGAAGCCGGCGGGGTTTCTGCAATCCCCTTCCGCCCGCGCTAGCTTTTTGAGCCCCGCGCATTACCAAAAATCTCTCTTCGAAGACGTTCTTCCTACTTTGGAGAAATTGCAGAGAAAGGCTTCCCTGGGAGTTTTTTCTCAAGGATTAGTTCGTTGGCAGCTCGCCAAGCTCTATTTGGGTGGGATTGAGAGGTATTTTAAGCGCGAACTTGTTTTTATTTTTCCCCCCCGAAAAGTGGACAAGGCGCGGCGGGTGTTGACCCAACTTCCTTCCGATGTCAAGATTTACTTTGTGGATGACCGTCCCGATGTGGCTAGAATCCTCTCCAACCACCGGGTGAAGGTGTTTCTGATCCGCCGAGATTCTCGGCCAGTTTCCAGAAACAGTCGCATAATAAGCATTCAGTCTTTAAGAGGAATTCTTGAACTTCTTTAGGTTTCTGCTATACTATAGGCATAACTAAAAACTGGGTCCCCGAAAGGGGAAAGGAGAGGATTTCGATGAACGCCAAGCTAATCACCTTGGTTTTGGCTTTTGCGCTGGTGGCCTGCACGGGAGCGGTTCCGCCGGTCGCGGCCGAACCCCCCACGGTGGTCCCGACGGAGGTTCCCCCGACCGCGGTTCCCTCTCCGACGCCGACCGCAGAGCCGACTTTGGTCCCGACGGCGACGTTGGAGCCGACCCTGGTTCCAACCGAAGTTCCGGCGTATGTCGGGCTTCCGGCGGACGAGGTTGAGGTCCTGCGGGCGCAGTGCTTGCAAGAGAACCCCGATTCTCTCTGCCTGCCGCTGCCTTTTCTACCGGAAGTGGAAGTTCAGCTTATAGCTGAACCTCCTTGGGAGTTTACAACGATGGCCGACGGGTTGGGGGGAGAT
>CAZEID010000031.1:0-10577 GCA_964512075.1 uncultured Candidatus Saccharibacteria bacterium
TCGTCAACATTTGATCGAACGCCTGGGGATCCCAACCGTCGTCGATTGTGATCACTACACTGATCCGGTTGTCGGTGATTGTTTGAGTTGGCTCGGCGGTTGGAACGTCCGTTGGCACCATGGTCGGAGTCGGGGAGGGAATCGCGGTGGGTTCGACAAGCTCACCACCTTCGGTCGGCGTCGCCGTAGGAACAGCGGTGACCGGCGGAACTGTTCCCGTACAGGCCGCCAGCAGGATCGCAAGAACCAGAGCGAAGGTCAGCCTGTTCATCTCGGTCTCCTTTCCCCCTTAGGGGATATCGATTTATTAATGGTTATAGGATATCACAGCTCAGAAAAAAACGCAAAAAAAGCCGACCGGCAGTTGCCCATCGGCTTATCTTAAAAGCTTCTCCTCCCACCATTCCGGAGGCACGATCGCTGCCAGCATCCCCAGTAGCAGCGTCACCCCGATTATTAGCCAGGGTTTAGCCTGCAAGAAAAGCGAAAACAGATCCGGTCGGGCGGCCTCAGTGATATTAAGGATGGTCGCCCAAGCCTCCATCGCCAGGAAGAGAAAGGCCCCGTAAAGGATTGGCTTGATCCTCATCTCTTTTCTCCTTTCTAACTCTAGAGTATAGCAAGAGATTGCCAAAAGAAAAGGCCGCTCGGCTTGGGAAAGCAGAGCGGCTTTAGTCGAAGCTTACGGAGCAGGCGGGAAGAAGAAATGCATTTCCTTTCACCTCTCCTATCAGTTACAATTGGCCTGTGTTCGAGAACTACGTTCACACTAAAGAAGATCTAGAGGCAATTGGGGAAGCCCTTGAGTATCTGGAGCGTCCGGAGTTGGATTTTATCTTCAGAGACCGCAGTCTGATCAAAAACACACTTGTGATCAGCTTTGACTCCAGAGAACTTTTCATTTGGACTAAGTTAGGGACGTCGAAGCTGGATAAGATGCTTTGTCAAGTTAAAGGCTGGAATGCTTACCGTACTGGCCATCAAATAGAGTTTTCCGACAAAGATCAGGTTGGGTGGCGGGCTGGAATTAAAATCGAAAAGATATTGGAATATTTACCCCCCGAGTTCGATAAGAGTGATTTTGAAATTCCAAAGATTAATGGGAGTCTTCTCACCCCCTTTATAGGAATCCACAAAAAACAGCGGGAAACGAACCTTCGTCCGCAGGACCCGTATTATACGTATGAAAGCTACCTTGCCACGATCATTCATGAGTTTGGCCATGTTTATTTCAATCAACACAAGCTCTGGTTCTACGGGAGCAAGGAGGAAACTCTTAATTATATTTCTCTAGCTCGAGGTCTTTACCAAGGAGAGGCGGTCTCTGGGAAAGTTTTCCTTCCATTGAGGTTTCCGATTGACAGGAAATTGATCAGTGAGGTATTTGCATTCTGTACTGATTACAGCGCGGCAAAAATGTTTTGGCCGAGGCACATTAGGGAGATAAATAAAGAAAATGAGAAGAAGCTGAAGTGGTTTGCAGAAGAAGAGAAGGGAAGGGACCTTGATTGCCAGGACTCTATTTTGATCGAGGATCCCCATAATGCGGCGGCAGTTTTGGGAAAAATCCTTTTAGAGGTGTATCCTAGAAGTTGGCCCGACCTACTTTTGAAGCTAGGTAGAATTTGAGAAAGTTCCGAGTAAAAAAGGCCAGGAAACTTTCGTTTCCCAGCCCTTATTGGACTTATGACGGCCACGGATTGCAGGCGGGGCCGCACTCCTTTACGGCTGAGCCGCCGCAGGCATAAGGTTGTAGTTGAATTCTATCACTGAACTATAGGACTTGCAAGGTCATTTCCGAAACTGCTACTGTAATTGCAGAGGAAGGGAGTTGATTCGTCGGGAGCACATCTAAAATTGAAAAGGTTTGCGACGCTCGTTTTCCGTCAGTAGTCGGAAGGTTGATGTCGCTAATCCCAGCTGCCCTTTGTTCACGGTTCCTCTGCCCACAGGCCTCGATCGCGGAACTCCGCCCGTTCGAGGCCTTTTCCTTTTGTTTAGGGGAGTATCAACCGGAGTTTCTTTTCCAGGTCTTCCCGTTTTGGTTTTATGTGAGGGAGGTCTTTGGGATCGGTATAAATGAATAGATCGCTGATCAGGTCGCTTGCGATTTCGCGATCCTGACCTTCAAAACATTTTAGAAGTGCAGTATTTCCAGATTCCCCGGGTTGATAATCTGCCTCTAATCCGAAGACCTTATCGAAATTCACATTCAACAGGTGAAAAAGGTTGTGTTGGGTTTCGTTTCCATCTGGAGTGACTTCAGCGAGGGTTTCTTTGATGATGCCTAGCAACAAACGCCGGGCTTCTTCACAATCTCCCGACTCCACCGCTTTTGCGATCGGCGTTACGCGCCGCCAGACTCCTTCAGAATATACATTTTTGTACTTCTTTATTTCCGCCACTCTCACCTAAGATTGTATCAGGTGATTGTTGTTTGACATTCGGAAGCCCAGAAGTATAATCGGGCTAATACGTTCCTCTCAAGGAGGGAGAGATGCCAAGCCATCGTTGGGAAGACGATGAGGAGTGGGGAGAGTACCGGGAACGGGACGACGGGAGGCATTCCGTCGTATTTGGGGATAAGGACAGCGGTGGTGATCACGTCCACGCCGTTTACGATGAAGATCAGGATCTTGAATACTTCAGGGACGAAGATGGCACGGTCGTCGTTGATAATTAGCCGTTTTGTTTAGGTCTCGATCGCGGAACTCCGCCCGTTCGAGGCCTTTTCCTTTTATGTAATAATGTTTTCGGCATGGTGGAAACAAAGACGACCACTTTTTTGGAGCCGTTGACTAAGCTGTTCCCACTTACGCGGCCGATTGAGCCGGTGAAGGTGCTGATGGTTCTACCGGAGGCTTCTCCTTACGCTTCGGTGGGGGGAGTTTCCCGAGTGGGGGCGTACTTAGCGCGGGAACTGGTGCGGCTGGGTCATGACGTCCGCCTTTTTATGCCTAAGTATGGTTTCATTGACGAAAGCCAGTACCCGATGGAGATGATTGTGGAGGGTCTCAAAGTC
Organism: uncultured Candidatus Saccharibacteria bacterium; assembly: GCA_964512075.1. Lineage (GTDB taxonomy): Bacteria > Patescibacteriota > WWE3 > 9FT-COMBO-53-11 > 9FT-COMBO-53-11 > CAZEID01. The sequence continues at coordinate 3,023 of CAZEID010000031.1, forward strand.
TACACCGATGCCGAAGGCGAAGGTCCGAAGGAGCTGATCTGCAACGTGAAGACTCACCTCGGGAAAGACGGCGTCCGAACTTACTTTCTGGAGAATATGGAGTATTACGAGAAGCGGGCGAACGTTTACGGCTACTCCGACGACCCCATTCGGTTTGCGCTTCTTTGTCGGGGGGCGCTGGAGTTCCTCCGCCACTTTGAGTGGAAACCACAGGTGATTCACTCCCACGATTGGCAAACGGGGGCGGTTCCGAACTTTCTCAAGACCACTTACGCCAGGAGTAAAGATTTGGCGGGGATCGCCACGGTTTTCACCATTCACAACCTTTACTACCAAGGGATGTTTGACCACCGGCAGATCTCCGAATTGGATTCGGATGATGGAAAATCCCCGATTGCTCCTCTCTTTTCCGAGCGGTTGAGGAAGCAAAATTTTATGAAGCGGGGAATCATCTACGCCGATGCTGTTAACACGGTTTCGGAAACTTACGCCCGGGAAATCCTTACCCCCGAGTACGGGGAGGGACTGGACAAGCTCCTATTGGAGGTTCGCTCTAAGCTTTTCGGGATTACCAATGGTATCGATTATGATGACTTTAATCCTTCCAAAGATCCGTTGGTTCCTTTTCCCTTTGATATCCATACGCTAGATCGAAGGGGTTTGAACAAAATCGCTTTGCAGAAGGAATTCGGCTTGCCGGAAGGGCAAGAGCATTTCTTAATGGGGATGGTGGCGCGGCTGACAGAGCAGAAGGGAATTGATATCCTTTTGGAAGCCTTGCCTCCCTTCCTGAATGAGTTTGATGCGCAGTTCATCGTCGTCGGCGGCGGAGAAGGCCGGTACGTGACTGGCTTTCAGGATCTTCAGAAGAAGTTTCCCAAGAAAGTGGGGACGCATTTGATGCCTAATTTCACATTGCCGCGGTTGGTTTTTTCGGGGGCGGACGCCATGGCGATTCCTTCCCGCTTTGAGCCCGCGGGGCTGACTCAACTGGAGGCCATGCGCTACGGTGCGGTGCCGGTGGTGCGGAAGACCGGTGGCTTGGCGGATACGGTTACGGATTTGGATCCGTCCGGCGAAACCGGGACTGGCTTCGTTTTCCAAGAGTTCAACCCTTGGGCACTTTACGGTGCGCTAGTTCGGGCTTACGAGAACTTCCACCACCCCAAGGTTTGGGAAGCGCTGGTTAAGCGGGCGATGCAGGCCGATTTCTCCTGGGGGGCTTCGGCGAAGCGCTATGCAAATCTCTACTTCCGGGCGATCCAGCTCAAAGAAAAGTCTTCCTCGAAGGAGAGTCGAATCTTGCCGTTGGAGGAGTAAATCTAGGGCGCAGCGATTAGTGGCTAGTAGATAGCTAACAGAAGAAGTGCAAAGCTACAAGGAATTAAAAGTTTGGCAGAAGTCTATTGATCTTACGCTCTTCCTCTACAAAGCTGTTTTGAAATTTCCCAAAGACGAGCTGTATGGATTATCCTCTCAGATAAAGCGCGCCTCCGTTGCTATCCCTTCGAACATTGCCGAAGGTTTCACACGCCAACACACCGCCGAGTATATCCAATTCCTCAAGATCGCTTTTTCTTCCGGAGCTGAATTGGAAACCCAGCTTTTGATTGCTAATAAACTCGGTTTCCTTCCCGAAAAAGAATTCGACAGATTGTCAGCTGACCTATCCGAATTAATGAGAATGTTAAATGGCTTGATTCAGAAGTTGAAGACTAATCGCCAGTTACTAGTGCCTAATCACTAAACCATGCTCTGGGCCCCGTTTCTTCATCTCTACCAGCCCCCGACTCAGTTTCCGGGAGTGCTAAAAAAGATTGCGGAAGAGTCCTACGTTCCCCTGATTTCATTCTTGGAGAGAAATCCCAAAGCTAGGGTTACTCTTAACATCAGCGCTTCTCTGACCGAACAGCTTAAGCGGGCCGGTTTCGGCGATGTATTGGTTAGTCTCCGGAGACTGGCAGAGAAAGGGCAGGTGGAGCTGACCGGATCGGCCGCTTACCACCCTTTGCTTTCCCGAATTCCCTTCTCGGAGATCAGCCGCCAAGTGCAACTGAACGAAGAGATCAATCGTCGGTACTTTGGCGGAGTTTACAAGCCCCGGGGCTTTTTTCCTCCCGAAATGGCTTACTCGAGAAAGGTTGGGGATGCCGTGGCAGAGCTTGGGTACGAGTGGATTCTGGTGGAGGATTGCTGCTCTTCTATCCAGCCGCCGAGGTTCAATGCGATTTACCGCTTGGATAAGCTGAATCTGGCGGTTTTCTTCCGGCACAAAAAACTTTCGCTGGCGATTGCTTTTAGCCAGGTTCGAACTGCGGATGAGTTTGAAGCGCTGGCCCAAAAGGAACTTAAGGGAGACGACTTTATCCTAACAGCGATGGATGGGGAGACTTTCGGCCACCACCATCAGGATGGGTTTGAGATCTTGGAGGAGCTCTATTCCCGGTTAGGAAGTGCTACCGTTTCGGAGTTGCTCTCCCGCTACCCCCCGGGGGAGGAGAACGACCCGATGGAATCGACTTGGGCGGCGAGCTACGCCGATTGCAAGCGGGGGGCAATTTACCCCCGTTGGGATCATCCAGGGAGCTTTCTCCATCCCAAGCAGTGGGAGCTCTACCGTTTGGCTTTGACCGTCGTAGAGGGTTACCCCCACCAGATTTCTGCCCGATTTGCGGACGAGAGGGCTCGTGGGCATCTAACCGCTGATCAGCAGCGGTGGCTGAAAGCTCGGGAGCTGCTGGATAAAGGTCTCCACTCCGACCAGTTTTGGTGGGCGTCCCACAATCCGCATTGGCACCCGACAATGGTGCAAAAAGGGGCAAAACTGCTTTTGGAAGCTGTCCTTAACACTCCGGAAGTATCGGAATCCGAGGAGAAGCGCGCGCGGGATCTTTATCGGGAGATCACCACCGAGGGGATTAAGCGCTATGGTCGGGAACCGATAATTGGGTAGAATCGATTAGATGCTTTGGGCGAGTTTTCTCCACCGCTGTCAGGCGCAATTCGCCCAGAGAAAGGCTAGACTTTAACGTAAATAAACAATGTACTGGGCCAACTTCCTTCACTTTTACCAGCCGCCCACCCAGAAGAAGGTTTGGGTGGATCGGATCACCAAGGAATCCTACCGGCGGATTTTAAAGGGGTTGTTAGATAATCCTAAGGCTTTTATCACTTTCAACATTAACGGGGTTCTTTTTGACCTTTGGCAGGAGTTTGGCCACACTGACGTGATTAAGATGGTGGGAGAATTGCTCCAGCGCGGGCAGATTGAGCTGACGGGATCGGCCAAGTTTCACCCGCTTCTGCCGAAGATTCCGCCGGAGGAAGTTCAGCGTCAAATCGAGCTAAACACCGAAACTCTCCGGCGGTACTTGGGCGACGTTTACCAGCCGAAGGGTTTCTTTCCCCCGGAGATGGCTTACGATGCTAATTTGGCAAAGGTGGTTAAGGAGATGGGTTTTACCTGGATCATCGCCGAAGAGCTCTCTCACCCGAAAGGTGTAAGTTATGACCGGATTTACCAGGAGGAGGAGTCGGGAATTATAATCTTCTTCCGGGAGCGCGAAATCTCCTACAAGATCCTTTCGGGTCAGTTAGGGACGGGGAAGCTTTTTCTAGAAGCGCTGGGGGAGCGGGTGACTAAGAACGAGTACCTCCTTACGGCGATGGATGGGGAGACTTTCGGCCACCACCGGCCGGGGATGGATCGGGCGCTGTTGGAGTTGTTGTCCCTTCCCGAAGTGCCGACGGTTTTGCTTTCTCAGCTGCCGGAGAAGTTTCCCCAAGTGGAGAGAGTGCGAGCGCGGCCCTCAACTTGGGCTCTAATGGAGAAGGATTTGGAGAAGAAAGTGCCATTTGCGCGTTGGGACGATCCAGACAACGAAATCCACCAACTCCAGTGGCAATTGACGGAAATGGCAATCCGGGCGGTGCGCGAATCCCGAGACCCCGGAAAGGCGCGGGAGATGTTGGACCGGGCCCTCCACTCCGACCAATATTGGTGGGCTTCGGCCCGTCCTTGGTGGTCCTTAGAGATGATTGAGCGGGGGGCGTTTGAGCTGAAGGAGACGGTGCTCGCAGTGCCTGATGCTTCCGAGGAGGTCAAGCAGAAAGCTCAAGAGCTTTACTACGCGATTCTCACCACCGGTTTCGCTTGGCAAAGGGAGGGGCGGGTGGAGGAGATGGCGCGGGTGGAAGATGAAGAGATTCGGATGCATACGGACGCGGCGCTCCCAGGTCTGCCGAAAGAGGAGATCGAAAAGATTATCGCCCACATTCAGCAGGAGCTCGAGGAAGTGGCCCGCCAGCAGGAGTTCGAGCGCGCGGCTTTGTTGCGCGATCGAATTCGGGAGCTTCGGAGTTATATCGAGAAAAAGTAGTCGAATGACCTATCAGGAAATTTTCCAGCCCCTCTTTGAGAAGTTAGGGTTCAACCCCTTAAAATTTTTTCGGGAAGGCCCCCGTTTTTTTGTGGTCGGGGGGGAGTACCGGCAGGAGCGGGTCGTTTTTAAATCGGACGTCGAGAAGCTCAAGACGCAATTGCCGAAGGCGAAGATGCGGCTCCGCGGCGAAGCTTTCTTCCTGGAAGTCGCGCAGCTAGAGCATGTTCCCCGGTTCTTTGCCAAGGGGACGCACCGGGGTTATTTTTGGGTAATTGAAGAGTGGGTACCAGGAGAGTCGCAGGAATTGGGAGAGAGTCCCTTTCTCTTTAAGCCCACTTTTTTCACGACCGAGAATCTGCGAACTGTTTTGGGTTTTTGGAAGGCGCTTCACGAATTGCCGCGGACCAACCGCACGGCTGGTTTTCGGTATTTTCAGGAGAAGATCGCCCGGAGGTACACTTTAGCGGACTACGCCTCTTTGGCTACTTTCGGGAAAGAAAGTTTGGTTGGTGCGGCTCAGCTGCGGCAGATTGGCGATTTTGTCGAAAAGAACCGGCGGTTTTTTGACGCCCACCAAACCGTGATTACCCACCACGAATTCTTTGCCCCCCATATCTTTATAAACCGCCCCGAGCTGAATGTGATTGACTGGGAGAATGTCGGATGGGGGAACCCAGCTTATGATTTCACCGAGCTTTGGATGCGCAGCGTCCTCTACCCCGAGTTCCAACAGGAGCTGGAACACCGCTTCCGCCGGCAGCAGCCTGATCCGGAAGTTTTTGACCAGCTCTTTCGGATTGAGCGGGTTCTTCAGGGTTTGGGGAATCTGCAGCTTTTTGCGACGACCCAGATTAAGGAAGAACAGCGGGTGGCGGATCGGATGAAAGAGTTCCTTTGGAGGCAGCTCGAGGAGGCTTTGGCAAGTTAGGTGCGCACTTCCGCTGAAACCGTCCGGAAAACTGATCTGCACCCATTTCACTTTCAGGGGGTCCTTCCTTTGGGGGGAGATCAGGACGCGGCTTTTACGGCGCGGGAGATTGTGGATTGGGTCGAGCGGTTTGGTGTTTTTACCCGCTTCGTTTTGGGGTCCCACCCGCCGGGTTTTTTCCGGATTAAAACTAAACTTTCTCCGGAGGAATATCTGGACGGGTTGAAAAGTTATATTGAGGGAGTCCGGCCGCACTTCTCGGGAAGGATCTTCCGGGGAATCGAATGCGATTTGCGAATTGAGCGCGGCGGAAAGTTCTCTTTTACTCCGGGAGAAGCACTGCTCTCTCGATTTGATCCAGAAGTGCCTCTAATCGCGTTGCATTTCCACTCTTCTCTGACTTACGCAGGGTTGTTCGAGTTGGAGATTGGTGATTTGGTCGGCGCTTTAAATTGGGCAATTCAGTCTGGCCGTTTTGCGATTCTCGGTCATCCCTTCGATCTTCTGGATAGGATCTGGAAGGAGAGCCCCGCAAGCTTTGAGCAATTAGCAAACCTCGCTCGGGAGCGGAAAGTGGCGTTCGAAATTAATGCCGATAAGGGTTTTGTCGCCCCAGTTCTAGAGAGACTAGTCGCAAATGGGAATCTTTTTTCCTTCGGCGGTGACTTGCACTCCTTTTCCCATTGGTTGAAGCGGGAGCCGCGAGGTTTAAAGGTTCCGCTGATCAAGCGCCAGCTAGTGGGGAGGGTTCTAGGTTTGACGCGCGAAGCAGCTGATTTCGAGAAGGATTTTTGGCGGGAGATGGATCGGTTGATTTGGCACTTACCATACCCTAGCGTGAGGAGGTGGGTGGTGAGGGACCGAGCGATTAACCTCTACCGATCTTGTCCTAGCGCCGAGGCCTTTGATTGTCAACTCCAAGATTTAATATTGGTCTTTAGCCCAGCGGACCGCCGGTGGGTGGAAAGCGGCTTGCGGAAGCTAAATCGAATTTACCGCCGGTGGGGTGGGGAAATCCGCCCTGAGGAGCGGCGACAGGCGGAAAAATGCTTTTTGACCGCACCACTAACAGTCCACGAGCGGGCGGTTTACGTCCGCTACTTAAAAGCGGCGAAAGATCTGGGGCTTAAGGAGGAACAGCTAATAAATAGTTGGGAAACGTCCGAATTGGAGCAGTTTTTCTCCCGTTGAAGGATTATAGAGTAAATATATTACTCTTGCGCTGGGTTAAAATTTCCAACTTGTAAGAAGCTGTGTTGGTGGGAGGATTTTCCGCCCGCGAGAGGTAGTATTTCCTTCCTTGACATTGGTTTCCCTCTTAGGTAGACTTTTCTTGACTCTGGGCGGAAAGAGTCTTTTTTTGTTTAGGGCTGTGAGCTTAGAAGAATTTAAGCTCTAAGATCTAAAGATGCGACGCATCATTAATTTTCTAAAAGAGGCCTGGGTGGAGTTGGGAAAAGTGGTTTGGCCTTCCAAAAATCAGACTGTGCGCTTGACCGTAGCGGTCTTGGCAGTTACTTTCGGCGTGGCGGGACTGACCGCGGCGCTGGATTACCTGTTTAATCGGATGTTGAACTTTCTGGTAGAGAAATAATGGCCGAATTGCGCTGGTACGTCGTTCATACTTACTCCGGTCACGAGCAGAAGGTTGCGGACGCACTAAAGCAGCGGGTCGAAGCCTTTAATCTTAAGGAACTCTTCGGGGAGATTCTGGTGCCGACTCAGGAGAAGATCGTGATTGATGCGGGGAAGAAGAAAACCATTCGGGAGCGCCTTTTTCCGGGGTACGTGATGATCCAGATGATTTTGACTGATGAGACTTGGGGGGTGGTGCGAAATACCACCGGGGTGACCGGTTTTGTGGGAGTAGGGGCGAAGCCAACGCCGCTTCCAGAGCACGAGGTGGAAGCGATTCTCAAGTTTACCCAGATGGAGGCGCCGAAGTTTGAGCTTAACTTCAAAGTCGGCGAAACGGTCAAGGTTATCGATGGGCCCTTCACGGATTTTCTGGGCAAGGTGGATGAGATCGATGAGGAGAAGGGCAAGGTTAAGGTGCTGGTCTCCGTCTTCGGACGGGAAACACCCATCGAGCTCGACTTTTTGCAAGTTTCCCGATTATGAGGAAACGCAGCGAAAAGCTAGGTTTCCGAAGGAAGCCGTCCTTCCTCCAGGTAAGTCGGCTCTAGTGGGTAGTAGACGGTCCGCAGTTAACGGTTAGAATGATACCAATTCGCAAGCTGTATAC
>CAZEID010000032.1:0-12972 GCA_964512075.1 uncultured Candidatus Saccharibacteria bacterium
TTTATAGTTAGGAGGTACAACCCGAGGGCGATTACAACAATTGCGCCAGACTTAATCAAAAGCCCCCGCCGGGTCGTTCGCTCGCGGAGTTGAGGCCAATTCCTGGAGAAAATCAACGCAAGAATAAAAAGGAAAGCATACTGGACTCCTTGAATTGCTCCCACCAGCGCGGCACTTCCCAAAGAGACCGCGTAGTTCTGCAGAAAACCCCCCAGCCCCCCCAAGCCTTGGTTGAGAAGGAACGGTAACGGGGTAGCTTTGGGTGCTTTCTTGGTCGCCCAGTAAATTCGGCGAAAGTTTTCCGGAACCGCAACAATCGAGAGAGCCCCCACCACTCCTCCCAACCTTGTCCAAAATAGTCCGTTGAGAAAAGGCTCCGAGAGAAACACAAAACGCAGCGCCGCTAGAGAAATTGCGAAAAGGACCGCCGCCTGCGCCGCCTGATGGAACAGGGCAAAAGTATAGCGCTTACGAACGTTTTCCCGCAGGGAGATCACAATCCCTCCCAACAGGAGAACGAAAAAACCCAGCAATTGGAAGGGTCCCAGAATCTCGTCCAAAAATAGGAGGCTTAAAATCAGGGTGAAAATCGGCACCAATGCTCCTACCGTGGTAATGACCCGGGAGGCTTCGTGTTCCTTAAGGGCAGAGTAGAAAGCCCACAGAGCATAAACCCCCGCCACCCCTGAGACAAGCGCGACCAAAAGGATGCGGAAATCGGGGACCGAAACGACCCCCAAAGGAAGGAGAGCAATCGCCAAAACGCTCAAGATTCCCACGTAGAAAGCGTAAGCCCGGGGGGAAATGATCGTGGTTTGCAGTAAGACTTTATCAATCAACCCAGCGGTGGCCAGAAAGAAGTAGGCCACCAACGCTGGGATGAGATAGGTGGGCATCATTTATTAAGTTACAGGTTAGAAGTTTCAAGTTTCAAGTAATAAAATTCGCGAAGCGAGAATTTGAAAGAGCCGAGCAAAAAGCTAAAGATAATCCTTGATCAGCTTGGAGCGGGAGGGGTGGCGGAGCTTGCGGATCGCTTTGGCCTCAATTTGGCGGATCCGCTCGCGGGTAACGCCAAACTCCCGACCAACGGCTTCAAGCGTCCGCGGTTTGCCGTCCCGCAAGCCGAACCGCAATTCAATTACCTTTTGCTCCCGGGGAGAAAGCGTCCCCAATACCTCCAGTAATTGCTGCTTCAACAACTCTTTGGAGGTATCATCCGTAGGCGCCGAAACCTCCTCGTCGGCCACGAAGTCCTTCAGCCGGGAATCCTTCTCCTCCCCAATCGGGGTTTCTAAGGAGGTGGGGCGCTGAGAAACCTTGATAATCTCCCGGACTTTCTCGGGAGTAGTCTCGAGCAGCTTAGCAATCTCTTCCGGAGTCGGCTCGCGGTCTAGTTTTTGTTCCAACTGGCGCTGGATTCGGTGAAATTTATTAATTGTTTCAATCATGTGAACCGGAATCCGAATCGTCCGGGCCTGATCAGCAATCGCCCGCGTAATTCCCTGCCGAATCCACCAAGTCGCGTAGGTAGAGAATTTGAAACCCCGTTGCCAGTCGAACTTCTCCACCGCGCGCATTAAACCAATGTTCCCCTCTTGAATCAGGTCGAGAAAAGAGAGGCCGCGGCCCAAGTACTTTTTGGCGATGGAGACCACCAAGCGAAGGTTAGCCTTGGTGAGCTTTTCCCTCGCCGCGTCCCCAATCCGGGCCTGCTCCTTCAGTTTCTCGCGCGTAGCTGAACTCATCCGGGGAGTGGCCCGTTTCAGCCGTTCCACGGCCTCCGCCCCCCTCTCAATCTGCTTGGCCAGCGCGATCTCCTCATCCTTCGAGAGTAGCGGCGTCCGCCCAATCTCCCGCAGGTACATCCGGACGGGGTCGGAAGTAATCGTGGTATCATGAACCGCTTGGACCTCTAATTCCCGCTCAATCTCCTCCGGAGCAGCTTCTTCACCTCCCGCTTCGAAAACATCGACGCCCTCCTCGATAAAAATCGTGTATAAGTCATCCAGCTTCTCGATATCTTCCTCGGCCTCCGGGAAGTAAGCTAGCACTTCCTCTTGGGTAACGTAACCCTCTTTCTTTCCTTTTTCCAAAAGCTTCGCGATCAAAGGCGAATTTTTGATAGTGGTCATTGACTTTTACCCAAAGAGTTAATCTTTTCGGTTAGCTTTAAAATTTCTCGCTGCAGCCGGCGCACCCGATTAGTCTCACCCGCCTGGTCCGCCTCCCGAACCTGACGAACCAATTCTCTCCGCTCCCGCCGAAGCCGCCTCTGCCTAACCAGGCGGAGGGCTTCTGCGAACTCTCTCCCCGTCTCTTCTGGAGAAAGATCCCCCAAAGGGACGAGAACCAACTCCCCCAAGACGGGGCGCAGATCCGAGTCCAGTTTAGCAGAAAAATTCTCCAGACGGAACCGCTGCACAGACCGGAGGTAGTCTCGCAGAGATTGCAGAATTCTTCCCATCTCGGGGTCGGAGAGATCTTCCAAAACGATTCGACGTTGGGCTGCGCGGATTTTTTGCGGCGGGAGCGCAAAAAGCAAAGCTAACAGGTAGGCCTCTCGCCGCGGGCGGGGGGAAACCGTTGAAGTAGGCCGTCCCGCGACCGCACCTTCCCCTTCCGGCACCTCCTCCTTCTCCAACTGCCGCCAAAGCACCGCTTCTTCCAACTCCAGTTTTTCGGCCAGGCGCGAAAGGTAGGCCGCTTTCTCCACCTCGTTCGCCAAGCTTTTCACAAAAGGAAGTATTTCAGAAGAGATCGCCTTCTTGCCCGCCGGGGTAGCGGGATCAAAGCGGCTCAGAGCAGATTCTAGATAGAAGTCAAAAATCGGTGGAGAGGAGACCAACATTTTCTGGAAGCCGATCGGATCGGCCAAAACTGCCTCATCCGGATCTTTTCCTTCCGGCAGCAGAACCGCCCGCACCTCAAATCCGGCCGACTGAGCTAGGAGCAAGCCTTTCTTAGTCGCTTCCAGCCCGGCCGCGTCCCGATCAAAGCAGATCAACAACTTTCGGGCGAAGCGGGCTAGCGAAGCCAATTGTTCAGCGGAAAGAGCAGTCCCTTTAGTTGCGACGACATTCTTAATCCCTTTCTCAAAAAGAACAATCGCATCCAGCTCTCCCTCCACCAAGACCGCCGCCTGCTCCTTCTTGATCGCGGACTTAGCCAAATCTAAATTGAAGAGAAATCGCCGTTTCTCGAAAACCGGTGTTTCGGTCGTGTTGATATATTTCGGACCTTGGTCCGAAACTAGGTTCGACGCAGGCGAGCCGTCCTTGGGCTCATCGCTCCCTAACGTCCTTCCAGCAAAGCCGACGTATTTGCCCAGCGGCGACCGGAGCGGGAACATCACTCGCCCCCGGAAGAAATCAAAATAGCCCCGGCCACCCTCCTTCCGGATTACCAACCCACTTTGAAGCACGTCGGTCAAAGAGTACCCTTTCTTTAGGAGAAAGCGCCCTAAGCTATCCCAGGACGAAGGAGAATACCCTAAATTGAAATCTTCAATCATTCGCTCGCCCACTCCCCGCCGCTGGAGGAAGCTCCGCGCCTTTTCCCCGACCGGGTGCTCGGTCAGGAGAAAGTGAAAGAAATCCGCCGCCAGCCGATTAATTTCATAAAGCTTCTCCCGCTGCTGTTCTTCCGGACTTTCTGGGCGGCGGAGGAGCTTGACCCCGGCCCGTTTGGCCATTTCCCGCAATGCCTCGCCGAAAGAAACTCCCTCCATCTTGCGGTAGAAGGCGATCGCGTCCCCGCCTTCGCCGCAACCAAAACATTTGAAAATTTGAAGCTGGGGAGAAACCATAAACGAAGGGGTTTTCTCGGAATGGAAAGGGCAAAGAGCCTTATAGTTTTTTCCAGCTTTCTGGAGAGGAAGATAAGAAGAAACTAACTCGACGATGTCAATTTTATGCTTGATTTCTTCGATCTGGTCCATCTCTTCCCGAATTATAACAGCGCGGGTAAGCGCCCTTTCTGTTATCCTAGAAAAGAGATGCCCGAAACCGCTCCTCCGATCGCCGAGATCCCCGAAGCCGTTCTCTCCGGCTGGCGCACCGAGGTTGGTCACCGCGCCGAAGAAGATCTAACCCGAATTCTAACCTCCAAGTTGGGGGTGGCCGAAGTTTCACCCGCGGAAGTAGAAAAGCCAGAAACCACCGAAACGCTGAAAAAAGAACAAAAGATCGCACTAGCTCGGGCCACCGCCCGGCAGGACTTTGAAGAGGGGGTAGACTTTTTCCTCTTCAACCCGCTGGCGGCCCGCTGGATCCGGATCGACTTCTCCGTCTCTCAAGACCCCCAAATTCACGCCGAAAAGCGGGCCCGGGAAAAGCGGGAAGGAATCCGGTTCCTCCCCCTCCCTAAAAGAACCGTGGACCTCGCCGCGCGCGGAGGCTACGAAGCTCTTGGGCAGATTCACAACGCGGTAATGTCCCTGATAATCGAAGACACTCTTGACGCAGCCCAAAAAGGGGAGCTTCAACTCTCTCCCCGGCGGCGGGAAGTATTAGAAAATAAACTCCAAGACCTTCAAGGAGGGGAAGTAGTCCACTAGCAGGAGTCGGAGGAAGAAAAATCGGCTACCCAAACTGGCGGAGGGGGCGGGATTCGAACCCGCGATCCCTTGCGGGAAACACGCTCTCCAAGCGTGCGCACTAGGCCACTATGCGACCCCTCCTAATACTGCCTTTCGACTCCCTTCGCTCGCTCAAGACATTGGTCATCTTTCCTCCTGGTCGAGGACTGTGAGCGAGCTAAGCGCGGCACCTACCTCCGCTCCAACTATCCCTCATAGCCTCAGCGAAGTTGGGTGGCGGAAGGGGTGGGATTCGAACCCACGATCCGCCCAAGGCGGATATCGGTTCTCAAGACCGACGCTTTCGTCCACTCAGCCACCCTTCCATGGTGCGCCCGAGAGGAATCGAACCTCTAAGCTTCGGCTCCGCAAGCCGACGTTCTATCCATTAAACTACGGGCGCCATCGCCTCTTTATTTTATCAGCGGGAAAGGTATTCTTCCAGTGTCAACCCCTGTTCATAGAGCTTGGTTGCAAGTTCTACTCCCACGAAACGAATATGCCAAGGCTCCCAGATGTAGCCGGTAACGGAGGTTTTCCCCTTGGGATAAGAGATTACAAAACCAAATTTATGAGCATTTTGGCCAACCCACCCCGCGGCGGGGTCTTGGCTAAACCCGGTCGGCCAAGGCTTTCCGGCCAAGCCGAGATCGACGGCTGTCCCAAGCTGATGTTCCGAATGTCCCGGCCGGGCAGAGCCCATCACGGCCGCCGGATACCCGTACTGGCCAACCCAATAGCTGAAAGTGGCCGCCTGAATAGCGTAAGAGCGGTAGGCGGAGACGACCGAGAGTTGGTAGCCGGCTTCTCGGGCCGCGCCGTAGAGCTGGTAGAAATAGGGAAGAACGCGGGAGCGCAAATACTCCGGTCGGGCCGCGGGGACGCCGGTGAGTAGAACTAGGTCCGGTGGGACGTAGTCGGGAGGGAGAGTATAGGTTTTGTTAACGTGCGCGAGGAGCATGTCGCCGACTACTGGGAGGAGAACGTCACCGGCGGGGTTTTGGGTGGTGTACGCTGTGGTTTGTTCCACCGGGGCCGGTGGGAGGGTGGTAAAGAGGCTCCATTCCGCAGCCGCACTAATCTCTTGCGGATAAGCCAGGCGGTTTCCCACCCCCAGACCTAACAGAAAGAAGTACCCCAAAATTAGGAAAAGGTGTTTTGCATTCATTCTCACAGTATAATCTTAGTGTACTAGCTTTGGGGAGGCGTGGCCGAGTGGACGATGGCGCCGATCTCGAAAATCGGTTTCCGCGCAAGCGGATCAGAGGTTCGAATCCTCTCGCCTCCGCCATTTATTTTTACTCTTCGCATTTGATATTCTTAACCTAATGCCGGACAAGCAGATTGAGGAAGAGATAACTTTCTTGACTTGGGACGCGCCGGAGCGGATTTACACCAAGCGAGGAAAAACTTATTTCCGAAACCTTTTTACCCTGCTCGGAATGTTGGCAGTAGTGGCGATTTTCTTTAAGGAATTTCTCCTCGCCGGCGTGTTGGCGGCGCTGGGTTTCCTCCAGTGGGCGATGAGCTCCAAGCCCCCCCGAATCGCGCGCTACTCTATCACCACCCGCGGGATTAGCGCCCACGGGCACACTTACGAATGGGAGCAACTCCGCGACTTCTGGTTCGCCGAGCACTCCGGCCAGGTAATCCTTCACATTGACACCAAAAGCCTTTACCCCGGTCGCCTTTACCTTCCCCTTGGAAAAGTCAGTAAAGAGGAGATTACTCGGACTTTGAGCGATCATATCCCCCACCGGCAGAAAGCTCGCGAAGACTTGGTAGACAAAATCTCGGTGGAAATTTCTCGGCGCTTCCCACTGGAATGATTAAGAAAGTAGTCGTCGATCGAAATCTTTGCATTGGGGCGGCCAGCTGCGTGGTCGCAGCCCCGGGCGTCTTTGAGCTGAACGGTGAGAGCAAGGCCGTTATTAAGCAGAAAGGCGGGGTCAAAAACTCGGGACCGGTCGAGAAAGAGGGTTTGGAGGACGGGGCGGTAACCGACGAAACCCTTCTGGCCGCGGCCCAATCTTGCCCAACTCGCGCAATCTTCCTTTACGACGAGCAAGGTCAGCAGATCTACCCGTGAACGAAGTAAAATACCTAATCATCGGTGGAGGCGTAGCCGGCACCACGGCGGCGGAGACGCTTCGGTCAACCGATCCGGAGGGCGGGATTGCAATCGTTTCGGACGAGCCTTACCGCTTCTACTCCCGGATTATGCTCTCCAAACCCAATTTTTTCCTCGAAAAAATTCCTTTTGACCAGATCTGGCTCAAGCCAGATTCTTGGTACGCCGCCAACCGAATCCAATTGCTGAAAGGGCGGAAAGCGGTCCAGCTGGAAACCACTCCGAAGATAGTCACGCTCGACGACGACAGCACGTGGCACTACCAAAAACTCCTCTTAGCAACCGGGGCCCGCGCGCGGAAATGGGACGTGCCAGGAGCGGAAAAAAGGGGGGTTTACGCCCTGCGGACGCTGGACGACGCCAAGGAAATCATTGCCCAGGTTAAGCAAACCAAGGAGGCCATCTTGATCGGGAGCGGTTTTGTGAGCTTCGAAATGGCCGACATGCTGCGGTTGGCTGGAATTGACGTTACTTTGGTAATTCTAGAGTCTTACTATTGGGAACCGGTGCTGGATGAGACCTCCGGCCGAATGATCGAGAAAGTTTTGCAGGATCACGGCGTAAAAATCAACCATCGGGCAGAGGTAGCGGAGGTTTTGGGAGGAGAGGCCGTTACGGGAGTACGCCTCAAAGATGGCCGGCAGCTCCCTTGCCAGCTAATTATTGCCGGCATCGGAGCAGCATGCACAACTGATCTGGCCCAAGCGGGAGGGATTAAAACTAACCGAGGGATTTTGGCCAACGAATATTTGGAAACTTCCGCTCCCGACGTATGGACTGCCGGCGACTGCGCCGAGTTTCGGGATCTCCTGCTGGGGGAGCAAATCGTCCTGGGAAACTGGGTCAATTCCCAGTCTCAAGGGAAGGTAGCCGCCCTAAACATGGCTGGCCGACACGATCCTTTCAAGCTGGTTTCGTTCTACACTACTTCCGGGTTTGGGATGACCATTGCCTTCGTCGGAGATAGTCGGGCGGGGGAAGGCCGGGAAGTGATCCTAAGAGGTTCTCCCCAAGAGAACGCCTATGGGCGATTGATCTTCCAAGGAGGAAAGCTTTTGGGAGCGACACTAATTAATCTCACTCGGGAAATGGGATTGATCGCTAAATTAATTGAACTAGGCCGAGATCTCTCTCCCCACAAACCGGCGCTCGCCAATCTTCGGACTGATTTAGCTACACTTATCTCGGCGAATGGCTAAAAATCTCCCCCCAAAAATTCGGGTCGGCTGGTTCTCCTTCTCCTGTTGCGAAGACAACACAATCGTGATGACGGAAGTAATGAACGACCATTGGCAAGAGTGGAAGCAGCTCTTTGACTTTCGCTACGCCCGGGTCCTGCAATCAAAAAATGTTTTGGACGAGATGGACATCGCTTTTGTGGAGGGGGCCATCGCTTCCGAAAAGCAAGCCCAATTTTTGAAAGAGATTCGGGCCCACGCCAAGAAACTAGTCGCCATCGGAGCTTGCGCCGTGGTGGGAATGCCCTCCGCCCAGCGCAATTTCTTTAATGAGAATCAAAAAAGACAGATCGATTTTCTCTTGGCCCGTTTCGCCGCCCTTCCAAAAGTTTTGAAGGTTTCTGAGGTGGTGCCGGTGGATGTGGAAGTCGGCGGTTGCCCGATGGACCCCCAGGACTTCCTCACCAAGGTAAATGCGCTAGTGCAAGAGTTAAGGGGAGGCCAATCCTGATGCACACGTTCGACCTGACCTTGGATCGAATCACTAAAGTGGAGGGTTCAGCAGCCTTGGAGGTACGGGTCAAAGAAGGCCAGGTGGAAGAGGTCCACTTTAGCGTGACCGATTATAAGCGATTCTACACCCAAGCGATGCAGGGCAAAAACGTCATGAGTATCCCTCAGCTGTTGGCGCGGATCTGCGGAACCTGCTCCAACGCGCATCTCCTCTGCAGTATTGAAGCTTGCGAACGCGCCCTCGGCATTACTCCCAGTCCTCAAACTCTGCTTCTTCGCACCCTTACCATGTATGGACTAATGATTAGAGATCACGCCCTCCATCTTTATCTATTCTCGATGCCGGATATCTTCGGCAAAGACGCGTTTCTGGATTTTGACGAGAATGATCCTATTCAGCATCAGCTCCTCCACGACGCGTTCGAGATCAAAGCCGCCGGGAACTTTCTGTCCATGCTGGTAGCGGGGCGGAGCGTCCACGCGCCCTATCCGGTAATTGGGGGGTTTAGCCATCTTCCGGAAGAAGCGGGAATCAAGGAAGCGGTTGCCAAATTAGAGGCGGCCCGGCCCGCGGTCCTGCGGCTGATCAAAGTCTATGAGGAAGCGCCATTCCACCTCGATCGCCAAACTAACTTTATGGCACTGATCCCCGAGCGCTACGGTTTCCTCAACGGGAGGATCTGCGACAACGAGGGTGGTTTAATCGAGGAGGAGAACTTCCGTGAACACTTAGAGCACGTGGTTTTGCCCTACTCCCAAGCCTCCGCTTACAAGCACAAAGGTAAGGCTTACATGGTTGGAGCTCTAGCACGGATGAATTTGGCCAAGGATAAGCTCCACCCCAAAACCAAAGAGACGCTTGGTCGGACCCTTGACCTTTTTCCTTCCACTGATATCTATCGCAACAGCTTGGCGCAGGCGGTCGAGATCCTCCACTCTTTGGATGATGCAGTTGAAATTCTCTCGACGCAAGAGTTTTCGCCCGAGCCGGTGATCAAGGGAACGCCCCGCGAAGCGGTAGGGATCGGGGTAGTAGAGGCACCGCGGGGAACACTGTATCACCAAGTCCATCTGCACCCGGACGGGAACGTGGAAAACGGCGAGATTGTTGTGCCGACCGGGCAGAATCAAATTAATATCGAAGAAGACATCCACCGGCTGGTGCAGAATCTGTTGCCCAATACTCCCAAGGAAAAGATTGCTTTCGAGATTGAAAAGCTGATTCGCGCTTACGATCCCTGCATGAGCTGCGCTGCCCACTTTCTTAAAGTAAATTGGATTGAAGAATAGTGGTTACCTCTTTTAAAGCCTCCTTCTCACTCCGGTCGGGCGGTATTCCGATGATGCGGATTTCTTTCAGTTTTCCCAGCTTTTGCAGAAGTTGAAGATTAGAAAGGGCGTCAAAATCGTGGACGGTCAATTTGGGACTATCCACGAAGGGAGAGAGACCTGTAAACACGGTTACCTTCCCGATCCCGCAGACCGTATCCAAGATGGTGATTTTCGAGGGAGACTCCCATTCCTCATGCGGATCCTTGACCTCGAAGGAGATTTGGGGGAAGCACTTCCGCAACTCCGGCAGGATCCGCAGGGGGAGAGAGTCTTGGGGGAGGTCGGGGTTACCGAAGACAAATACTCTCATCATAAAGTCAGGTTCGCCAGTTGGATGTGGCGCAGAGTGTAGTAACGGAGGATCTGGGCCTGCCGCTCGCTAATAACCTCGCAGGGAACTCCCCAATGAATTGAAACAATTTGCCCAATCTGGAGTTGTTCGATGTCCGGCTCAGATTCGAGTCGCCGGCGGATTTCCTTTCGAACTGGAGGACCAAGGTACAATCTCTTATTTGAGTACAAAAGGGGTTCGGTGTCTACTACGATCTTAGGTCCATCTATCTCCTTCACTTTCCCCCAGCTGATGCGGCAGGAATCCATGCTCTCCAACGTCTGTTCCCGCTCTACGTGTCCGGTCCGCTGCCAAATATCCAAGACGTGAAAGGAATGGTGCGGAACCGCACCTTGACCAAGCTTACCCGTAATCCAATCAAAAGACTTGCCTCCCAACCGCTTCTTGAGCCCCAACCCGTCCCGCAGGTGCCGGTAAAATTCCTTTTTCTCAATCGTTTCGAGCAACTCATTGCCAATCCAGTAGGCCTCGACGACCCGGTCATCAAATGGGTCCCGAATCCCGTTAGCTTCGGCGATATGGCGCAGATAGGGGTACATTGTTTGGAAGTTGCTCAACAACTTTTGCAGGCCCGGGTCAACCACTCCCCCTTGGATGTAGGCTAAGATTTCGCGATTAGCATCCGGGCCGCAGTAATGGAGGCGGTTAGGTCCGAAGGCATAACGGCTACAGCGGAGGATCCCATCCATTGTTAAGATTGCCGGAATTTGGGCTTCGGGACGGCGGCCGTCTCCACCGTGCGCTTAGCAAAGAAAATCATCAGGATAGACCCGAGGATAAGGAGCACCCCGCTCCCCAATTGGCTGGCCGGAAGTTGGTGGGTAACGAAAATCGCCGAGAGAAGGTTGGTAACCAGCGTAGCAGGAACCAAAAGGGTGACCACGAAAGTTGCGGGAGCATACTTCAGCGCCGTGTACCAAGTCAGCACGTACCCGGTCAGAAGTGCTCCGGTGAGAATGATCCAACCCCACTGGGTTGCATTCAAACTGCTGGCTTGTCCCAAGGTGCCGCGGACGGCGGAGAGACCAAAGAGAATCATGGTTCCCAGCACCATTCTTCCGGCGGCGACGGTGCCACTGGAGATATCTCGCAAAGCAATTTTGGCGATCACATTCTCGACCGCCCAAAGGATGGTTGCCCCTAAGATTAAAAGTTCGCCGGTATTGAATTTGAATCCGGTAAATCCACCCACGAAAAAGTTGGCGCTAAAAATCGCCGCCACTCCTAACCACTGGGGAAAAGAAAGCCGCTCTTTCAACAGCGGCACCGCCAAGAGAGCCACCCAGAGAAAGAGAGTTTTGTGAATTAACGAGGCATTAAGGGCAGAAGTTTGGGTAAGGCCGGTGAAGAAGAGGGTAAACGGGATCGATCCCCCAATCACTGCAATTGCGATCAGCTTGGCCCACTGGCGGCCGGTAAGACGGCGAATTTCTCTCCCCTGGCGGAAAGCCAGAAGCAGACCAATCAGAAGAACCGCCGTAACGCCGTTCTTGAGCGTAGTGAAGAAAATCGGGTCCGGAACGGCCGTCGTAGCGAGTTTGTTGACAAAGTTTGCCGTTCCTGAGATTACAGCCGTGAGCAGAGCTAAATAGGAAGCAAAACGCGCCGGGGTAGT
Organism: uncultured Candidatus Saccharibacteria bacterium; assembly: GCA_964512075.1. Taxonomy (GTDB): domain Bacteria; phylum Patescibacteriota; class WWE3; order 9FT-COMBO-53-11; family 9FT-COMBO-53-11; genus CAZEID01. Next base: position 11,701 of record CAZEID010000032.1, read on the forward strand.
TCTCATCTTTTCCAGTATAGCTTAAGTTAGGTGGAGCGCCCGAGAGGATTCGAACCTCCGACCCCCAGCTCCGGAAGCTAGTGCTCTATCCAGCTGAGCTACGGGCGCCCGTTAATATACTCCGTCAACATTAATTTTAACGCCCGCTTACCTTTCGTCGATTTCAAATAGTCTTCTCTTCTTAAAACATCAAATTTATTCCTGTGAGCCTCATAAAAAATTAATTCGAGGGGCAACCGGCGTTTAGTTGCGGGAACCAACCCCATCTGGTGGCGCTTCAACCTATTTTCGAGATCACTGGTACTACCGACGTAGAACTTTCTATCGAGGGTACTTCTTAAAACGTAAACGTAGTGAAACATCCGAGTTCTTATCGTCTGGCGTCGCCATGTACCATGCGCAAGCTTAGGTACATGGCGGAGGGGGTGGGATTCGAACCCACGTGAGCCGTGAGGCTCAAGGGTTTAGCAAACCCTCCCGATGGACCAGCTCCGGCACCCCTCCACCTTTCTTAATTCTATCAGTCCTTTGCAAAGGCGAGAATCCAAACCTGGCCGGCGCCAGCTTTCTTTAAGGTTTTTGCGGCCTCTCGCCCCGTGGCACCGGTGGTCAACACGTCATCTACCAGGAGGATGTCCTCCCCGTGGAGTCCTCCTTTAACAGAGAACGCTCCCTGAACATTCGCCGCGCGCTCTGGTTTGGTGAGGGAAACCTGCGAGATCGTATCCCGGGTCTTCCGCAGAACAGCGGCCCGGAAGGGAAGCCCTAACTTTTCAGCCAACGCTTTCCCTAAAAGCGAAGATTGGTTGAACCCGCGCGCGCCCTCTCGCCAGAACGAAAGCGGAACTGGCACAACCACCGCCTCGGAGCCAAACTCAACTCCGCTGTCGGCTAACTCCTCCACCAAGAGATCGGCCATAATTTCGGCCACCTTCCGCACCCGGCGGTATTTCAACCCCTGCACCAGTCGGCGGGCGATCTCCCGGTAGGAGAAGCCCGCCCAGGCTCGTTCCGGCGTAAACTGGGTCCGGCACCCCGGATGAGTAAAGCCCCCAACCGCCGGCCGACCACAGACGATGCAGAAAAGCTTCTCCAACGGAGAGAGTTGCTTCTCGCACTCCGGGCAGAGTAAGGTACCCCTCTTTCGGCAAGAGACGCAACGGGTCGGAAAGACGAACTCCAATAACAATTCAACTAACCCAGAAATTTTTGGCATTAAACACAATGATCAGACGGGAACGGAAAAAATGCAAATCCCAACCTCTATTATAG
>CAZEID010000033.1:0-15308 GCA_964512075.1 uncultured Candidatus Saccharibacteria bacterium
TGTAAGCCCACCCTCCCCAAGCCCCATAGGCGAGAAATCCGATAAGATAAATTATCTTCGGAGGAGCATCCCGGCGGATTCTCCTCCTTGGTAGAACCTTGCGCATCTTCTTACCTCTATGTTACCTTCTTCTTAGGATGGAAGATTACGATCACCGCGGGCCTTTCGATCTTCGCGCCCTGGTTCCACGCTTCTCCTACCACCCCCATTCTAGCTGGGTACAGCTGACTTTTGCGATTGTCGTTGGTCTAATTGTCGGGGGTTTTCTCCTCCTCGGCTACTTTCTTCTCTTCTAAGGTAAGGGGATTGGTTCTAAAAGCGCCCGCCGCTCTTCTTCCGGTCTGATAAACTCAAAGCGTGGACGCACTGGCTTTGGTTTTTCTTTTAATTCTACTGGCCGCTTTAGGATTTGGTTTCTTCCTTCTCCTTCGGAAGCTCGATAGTTTGGCGGCAGTTCTGAAGGGGGAGGAGATTCTTCAACGCCTGGAGTTGCATAAAGGGGAGTTGGGAGCGAGCCTGCGCTCTCTCGACGAGCGCCTTCACTCCGTTACGACTGAGATCGGCGGCGTAAAGGAGGTAACTAATCAGCTGCAGGAGTTTCAGGCTTCGTTGCGGTCCCAGAAGCTTCGCGGCAACGTCGGAGAAATGGTCCTGGAGGACTTGCTCCACCAGGTTCTGCCCCAGGAAGCGTATGCGCGCCAGTACACTTTTCAGAACGGGTCCCGGGTGGATGCGGTGGTTAAGACCCGGCAGGGGTTGATTCCGGTCGATTCCAAATTTCCCGTAGAGGATTTCCAGAAGTTTGCTACCGAAAAAGATGAGGCGGTGCGATCCAGTCTTTGGAAGGCTTTTGTCAGAAATGTGAAGCAAAAAATGGACGAAACGGCGGGGTATATCTTGCCGCAAGAAGGGACGGTGCCATTCGTGTTGATGTATATTCCCTTTGAGCCAATTTTCCAAGAAGTGGTCTCCGATGCCGAGCTGGTCCGTTACGCCTTGGAGAAGCGGGTATTTTTTACCTCTCCCCAAACTTTCTTGGTGACGATTCAAGCCATTTTGCTGGGATTGCAGCGGGAAAGGTTTGCGGAGCAAGCCGAAGATATTCTCAGAATGCTGCACGCGGTAGCGAAAGACGCCTTGGACTTCGACGCCCTTCTGCGTCGGGCCGCCTCCCAGCTCGCGGATGCCAAAGCTAATATGGACCGCCTCTTGAATGCTTTCGGCGTTCTTTTGAGTAAGTTGAACCACTTAAAGGATCTGGAGGCGAAACCTAAAGGTGGAAAAGGTTAATTCTAAAATTCTGGTTCTGATTGGAGCGGTAGTTCTCGTTGCTGTTGGCTTGGGCCTCTCTTTGGAGGGGGTTTTCGCCGCGGGATTCCAGTTTGACAGCTCCGCTTGGACCCGTTTGGTGCCAGTAGTTCTGGCCTTTGTGGTCACCGTTTCTCTAATGACGGTACTATCCTTGGTCGGGCGGACGGCGGAACGGGGACTAGGTTTCGCGCTCGCGGCCGCGGGATTTGGTCTTCCGTTTTTGGTGTCACCCAACCCCATCCTAATCCCAATTTTGTTCACGCTACTTCTGCCGACGACTTTTTTCGGTGGAACTTTGTTGCTGGATTATCACGTTCGCTCGGCAGTGAAATCCTCGGCGGTTTTTTCTTCCTCGCTTTTTTCGACCGCTTACGCGCGGTTCTTTCTCTTCTTCGTTTTCGCTTTGGGTGTTCTGGTCTACTTCTCGGCCCAACCCGCTCCCCAAGAGCGTTTTAAAATCCCGGAAAATATGCTGAATCCCGCCTTGAATTTGATTGTGAATCGGGTGATGGAACAGGTTCAAGGTCAGCTGGGGACTCAAACTTTCACTGAAGAACAATTCCTCGCAGAACTAAAAAGGAGTGGGCTACTCCAAGCTCTAGAGCGGCAGTTCGGGGTGTCCTTAACTCCGGAGAAGATTAGGAGCCCGGAAGATTTGACCGAAAGTCTTCGCGAGCCTTTGGTGGCCCAATTGACCCAAGATTTGGAGGATCTGCTCGGGCCCTACCTCCCATTCCTCCCTTTGGTGGCGGCGGTGGGGGCCGGGCTCTCGTTGCTTTTCTTAGGTCCAGTTTTTGTTTACCTTTCTCGCGGAGCTTTTGCCCTTACTTACCGGGTGTTGGTTTGGTTGCACTTCGCCTATTGGGCGGAGGAGACGCGCACGGTTAAAGTTTTCAAAGTTTAGATGGTAAATAAAAAAGAGGGTCGACAGAGCTCCGCCAAATCTACTTACGGCGCTACCACGCTCGTTGTGGCCGGCCCCGGGACGGGAAAAACAACCTTCATTACCCGCGAGATCCAAAAGCTCCTGAAGAGGGGAGTTCCGCCCGAAAAGATTCTGGCGCTAACTTTTACCGAGAAGGCAGCCGAAGAGATGTTGGAAAAACTGGATCAGGCAATGCCTTTGGGGTATGAACCGCCTTGGATTTTAACCTTCCACAGCTTCGGCGACCGAATCTTGCGGCAAGAGGGGTTGGAGATTGGTTTGGACCCCGGTTATAAAATTCTTTCGGAACCAGAAGCTTGGTTGCTTCTTCGCCGAAACCTTTATGATCTTCCCCTCAATTACTACCGCCCGCTCGGCAATCCTACCAAGTTTTTGAGCGCCTTGTTGGAGCTGTTCTCTCGCGCGAAGGATGAAGAGGTCACTCCCCAAGATTATTTGCGGTGGGTTAGTCGCGAGAAGCAAAAAGCCAAGAACCGGGAGGCGCGGGAGGAAGCGCGGAGGCAGTTAGAGCTCGCTCAAACCTATGCCGCCTATCAAAAATTGCTGTTAAAGAACTCTTACCTAGATTTTGGTGACCTTATCTTTTGGACACTTAAATTGTTCAGAACCAGGCCAAGCGTTCTTCGGCGCTACCAGTCCCAGTTTGCCTACATTTTCGTAGACGAGTTCCAAGATACCAATACCGCTCAGTTCTCTTTACTCCAACTCTTGGCACCGCCCCGGCGATCCGCTCGTCTGACGGTAGTCGGTGACGACGATCAAGCGATCTACAAATGGCGCGGGGCCAGCGTTTCTAACATTCTTGAATTTAAGAGAACTTATCCCCAGGCGCAGGTGAAGGTCTTGCGTACCTCTTACCGTCTTACTGATGCATTAGCGCAAGCATCTTACCGGGTCATTAGGAACAATAATCCAGATCGTCTGGAGGCAAAGTTTAAGGAGATTTCTAAGAAGCTCAAGGTTCTTAAGTCCGGCCCCACCCCATGTTTGCTATACGCGAGATCGGCGGAAGAGGAGGCGGAGCTTGTTTTGCGTCAAATTGTTGAGCTGGTTAACACCGAAGGCAAAAGTTTCTCCGATTTTGCGATCTTAGCGCGGGCCAACGCCCATTTGGATCCTTTTATTGCGGCGCTAAAGCGGCACGAATTGCCGTTTCAAATCGTGGGGAATCGCGGTCTCTTCGAGCAAGAAGAGGTCGCCGCGTTGCTTGCCGTTTTAAGAGTGATCAAGGATCCGACCGACAACCTCTCTTGGTACAAGGTTTTAAATATCCCTGCACTTAAGATTTCACCAGCTCAGGCGCTGGGTTTTTTAGCTGCAGCCCAGAAAGAAAGCGTTCCTTTGGTGGAGGTCCTGCGGCGGGAAAAGCTTAAGATTCTAGATCTTGTGATGGAATTGGCGGAGAGCGCATTCCGCGTTTCTCCTTCGCATCTGCTTTTTGATTTCGTTCGCCAAAGCGGGTATGTTAGAAGCTTTGAGGCCCCGCCGACTTTGGCGAACCAGCTTAAGATCGAAAACATTTCGTTGTTCTTTCAAAAGATTCAGCAGTTCGAGGCCGAAGCGAGGAATCCGACCGTGCCGGAGCTGGTAGATTACTTGGACCTCTTGATTGAGGCCGGAGAGTCGCCGGCGCAGGCCGTAGTGGAAGATGTGGACACGATCAATCTAATGACCGTGCACGCGGCAAAGGGGTTGGAGTTCCCGGTGGTTTTTCTGGTTTCGCTCGCGGCCGACCGCTTTCCGACCCGTCCGCGCTCCGCGGCGCTAGAACTTCCCGAGCACTTCGTAAAGGAATTTAGATATCTTAGTCGAGGACGGAAGGGCTTGCCCGCCGACGCCTTGGCGAAGGTGGGACACCAGCAGGAGGAACGCCGCCTCTTCTACGTTGGCGCCACCCGTGCTTCCGAGCGGCTTTTCCTTTCCCTGGCGCAGAATTACGGCGGTGTCCAGGAGAAGCGGCCGTCGCCGTTCATTGCCGAGATGGGGTTAGTGATTCCTCCCGGGCCCCAGAAAGAATTTTCGGTCGAAGTTCCGGCGGTTCGAGAGCCGCGGAAGAAGGATTTAGACCTCCGATTGCTTCAGCCGGAGAAAATTTCCTACTCGCAGCTCGAAGATTACAAAACCTGTCCTTGGAAATACCGTTACAAATATCTCCTCAGGTTGCCCGCACCGCCTTCACCCCCGATTAGTTTTGGGATCTCGTTGCACGAGACCCTTCGGGAGTTTGAGCTGCGGCAGATGAAAGGAGAAAGGGTCGCTCTTTCTACTCTTCTCAAAATTTATCGGGACCATTTTCTGGCAGTTGGTTACCGCGACCAGAAGGAGAAGGAAGCTTACCTCCGGCGGGGCGAGAAGATGCTTCGCGACTTTTTTCGCCAGCACCAAAAGAGCCTCCTCCCTCCCTTCATGGTAGAGAAGGAGTTTGAAATCAAATTGGGCGGAAGGACTTTGGTGGGCCGAATTGATCGAATCGGTAGAAGTTCCCGAGGAGAGTTTGAGCTGATTGATTTCAAGGGTGGGGAGGCCGAGCAGAAGGAAGCCGAAGAGCTCGCCAAGAAGGCCGGGCAGGACGATCAGCTCCTCCTTTATACTTTGGCGGCGGAGAGAGCTTTGGGGATTTCTCCCAAATCAGTTGCCCTCTTTTACTTAGATGGTGGTCGGCGGGTGGAAGCCTCCTTCAGTGCGGCGGAGAGGAAGAAAAAGATGGCCGCGATTGAGGAACGGATCCGGAGAATTGGGCGGGGGGAATTTAAGGCGACTCCTGGTCCCCAGTGCGGGTGGTGTCCCTTTAGTCGGATCTGCGAATTTTCCCGAGCCGGCGATTACCGCTAGACCCGAGATGGGGGCGTTTTTAGCGGGGAGAGGGGGTTAAGAAGTGGCAACCCCTATTTATACAGCTCCTTGATTCCTCTAGTATCTCCAGTGTTTAGATCGCGCTTTTTGACTTCTCCAATAGAAGCATAGCCGTACATAGTTTCCTCCGTGCAGCTGGTGGTGTAAAGGTCGGCCATTCCGGCGGCGTGTCCGAGCTCGTGGGTCAGGATGTTTTGGTAATCCATAACGGTTGGATCGGTGGTAGCGTCCCCCCACCGGAAGTCAACGTTATCTAGAACCGTGTCCCACTCGACCAACCTCCGGGTTTGTAGCGGCCCGGAGAAGTAGCCCCAAACGATGGTGACACCGATTACTCCTGGTTCGGAAATTGGACCGAAGTAGAGCTCGTTCTTGCCGTCGGGTTTGATTGTGTCTGCGCCATCTACGAGTTGGGAGGTGTCGAGGGTCCCAAAAATGTTAAAAGCGGCGGGGGATTCCCAAGTTCCCATCGACCCTTCGGTTACCGGGGAACTGATAAGAGGATCCGTTGGAACGCCTACATAAGGTTCTGTTGATCGCCACCGCGCTCCGCTGGAGAGGAAGCTGTAGCACTTGGGGACTCGCGCGGTCCCCCCTCTAGGTCGGGCGAATCCTTTTGCGTAGCGCAAGAAGGCATAGCCCTCAACCCCGCTCGCTGTTTTTCCTAAATAGTAAGTTTCGTCGGAAATCTTTTGAGCGGCTTTCGGCAGACGGAAAGTGCGGTCGGGTTTGGCCGAGACTAGAGAGGCGAGGCCCCAAAGAAAAAGCGCGGCGAAAAAGAAGATCAAGAGTTTCCTCATTGGTTTATTTAAATTAAAGCAAGGTTACCCAAAAAAATCAAACAAGCGCTGCATTTATAGTTGCGTTATCCGGAAGAGGATTTTGGTCAGGGGAGAGTAATATTTTATGTGAGGTGCCGGGAACTCGACTTCTTTTCCGCCCCACTTCCGCTTGAAAACGGTAAATCCCTCCCAGCGCCTGGTTTGGGGGAAACGGGGATCGGTGATGCCTTCAAAATCGAGTTGGCGGATCGGGGTTTCGTTCTTGAGGTAGTGAAAAATCTCCCACGTCAGGAGGTAAGGAGCAAAGAGCTTTTGGCCGGTCTGGTTGGAAGCGGCGTGGTGATAGAAGGCCATTTCTTCGGCCAGCAGCACCAGCGCGCCGGCGATGGGCTGATCAGCGGCAAGAGCCAAGAAGATTACCGCGTCCTTTCCAAAAGCGGTGGTTTTGGCCCGGAGCTGGGAGTAGTCCCCGGTCCAAAATCCCTGCCTTTTCCCGGTTTCGGTAAGGAGGCGGTGAAACTTTTGCTGCGCGGATTCAAAATCTTCGGCCCCGTACCGACGGCTATCCACCTTTAGCTGCTGGTTGCGGGCTTTCCGGATGCTCTGGCGGGCGTCTTGGGAGAGGTTCTTCCAGAGTTCCCCTTCGGTTGGGTGGAGGTTGACGACAATGGTTTTGGTAGGGAGGTTCGGGTTGGGGTCGAGCTCGAAGCCGAGCCTTGAAAGCTCGAAATTTGGTTCGGCAAAGGGTTCCAGCTTCACAAACAGGGCTCGATGCTTCTTAGCAATGCGATCAATTTCCTCGATGGGAGGGACTTCAGGAGGACGCTGGACTTTTACCACCGACCCCAGCCAAGGAATTTTCCTTACAAAAACTTTTACTTCCGATTTCCTGCTTCTTATTTTCTCAATCTCCCATCCTTGGGAGGAGAGATATTGCGCCCAGCCCGTGCTTTGCCGTGGATCAGTGCCCATCTGCTAGCATTGTAACTGATGACCCTGCGCAGTAGGCTTCGGAGTCATGGCGACGTAGTTTTACGAAGGACGCGAGCGAAAACTCGCTAGATTCGCAGGCGAATTGGTATGGAAATCAAGGAGATTCTGGATGAGCGCTCTTGGGAACAGTTTTTAACCCGTCAACCCCACACCCCCTTTTTGCAGTCTTGGGCTTGGGGGGAATTTAATGATCGGCTAGGCTTAAGCCACCACCGATTCGGAATTTACCAAGGTGGGAATTTGCGGGGCGTTTGCCAAGCGTTGCTTGGTCGCCGAAAACTGGGAAGTTTTATTTACGTGCCGCGGGGCCCTGTTCTTGACTTCGCAGATCGGGGAGTACTTAGGGCGGTGGGAGAATACTTAAAGAAATTTGCGGCCAAGGAATCGGTGGATTATCTGCGGGTCGATCCCCCGGCGGAAGCGGGGGAGGAGGTGGCGGAATTGCTTCGGGAAATTGGGTTTAGGAAGTCTCTTGCCACTAGTCAGGCGGGGGGTACCACGTTAATTTTAGATCTCGCTCTTTCCGAGGAGGAGTTGCTGGCCCAAATGCGCAAAACTACTCGCTATCTGATACGGAATGGGGAAGGATTGGGGATTGGGATTCATCGCACTGCTGACCCAGTCCGGATGGAGGAGTTCCACCGCTTAATGGGGTTGACTTCCCGCCGGCAGGGATTTGTCCCCCACTCCCGGAATTATCTTCAAACGCAGTTCGAGACGTTGGCGCCCCGGCGGATCGCCGAGTTGGTGTTAGCGGAATATCAAGGGGAGATTCTCTCGGCCGCAATCACTTTTTTGTATGGGGATACCGTGACTTACGTTCACGGCGCCTCGGTGCGCAGCGAAGTTCCGGCCTCGTATGTTTTGCTCTGGGAGATTATTAAGGAGGCTAAAAAGGACGGCTATCGCTACTTCGATTTTTGGGGGGTTACTTCTACCGATAACCCCCGCCATCCGTGGTATGGTTACTCTTTGTTCAAAAGAGGATTTGGGGGGTCTCAGGTAGACTATCCGGGGGCTTGGGATTATCCGCGAACACTAAAATATTGGGCTGTTTGGGGAGCGGAGGGACTCCGGCGCTGGGCTCGAAGGTATTAGTAAGTCCGCCAGATTCCCCCGCCGCGCCGGGTCTTGCCTCGTTCGTGAACTCGGGAAAGTTCCCGGTAGAGATTGCGCCAATCCTCTCTAGAAAGAGCCGCCGGCCGTTGGTGGGGGGCTACACCGGCCTTTTCCAAAAACTCGGTGGGGAAGCGCTGCTTGATCATTTTGCGAGGGGTGCCAAACCCCCGGTGGAGAAATTTCTCTAGTTCCGCGGTATCCTCAATTTGAGGATGGGGGAAAAGTCGGATATGAATTAGAGCGGAATCAACTTTAGGTTTGGGGCGGAACGCGGCCGGCCTAATCCGCCTAACGATTCTGGCTTCCCCGAAGTTCGCGACGAAATTGGCCAAGTAGGTAGATTTGGGTGGTGGGGCAACAATCTTTTCTGCTACCTCTTTTTGGACAATGAGGGTAATCGATTCCGGTCGGTTTCGGGAGTGCAAGATTTTGTGAATGAGAGGAGACGTGATTTGGTAAGGAATGGCTCCCACGACCTTAAAATGATTTAAATCCTCAAAGTCGAGGTCGAGGATATTCGCGTTGCGGATTTCAATGTTGCGAAACCCTTCGAGACCTTTCTTGAGGACGGGGATCAGGTCGCGGTCTAATTCAACCGCGATAACTTTTTGGGCTCTTCGGGCGAGTTCTTTGGTAATCGCACCAGTGCCGGCGCCGACCTCCAAGACTGCGTCTTCCTTGGTGATTTCCGCCGCTTCCGCCAAATTCCGCGCTATCCGCGGGTCAACCAGAAAGTTCTGCCCCAATCTCCTTTTAATCATTTGACTAAAGTATAAATGTCGGTGGTTTTCCGGCTCCACCAGCTGGTTCCGAGCTCAAAGCCCAGGTCAATACTTTTTCCTTTAATCTTTCCTCCAGTATCCGCGGCTTGACAAAGACCGTAACCAGGGACGTAGAAGTAGGACTTCGGGGGAATTACATCCGTGTCCACGGCGCAGAGTCCCCAACGGACCGGCTCGTTGGTGAGGCGGGTTCTTCCTGAACACCCCGGGCAGTTTCCGTAGTAGGATTGGGCGATAAATCCTGATTGGATGCAGTTGTAGCGGAAGGAAATCTCTTGACCCCGAATTGTTTCCTTGATAGTTCGCGGGTAATTTAATTTTATCCCTGGGCAGTTGGATGACGGGGTGGCTGCTAAAGAAAGTTCCTTTGGCTGGGTCCCACCGGTGGGGTGAGCGAAGTTGGCGATCAGCCCCGCTAGGGCTAGGAGGAGAACGGAGTGAACAACGGTTGAAGCGAGCCTTTCTTGGAGGTTAAGCATTCCAGGGTTCCCTCTGGGCGGAAAGGTGGTAAAGCAGGTTTTCGGTGCCTATCTCGCTAATAAACCGAGAGGGCAAGTTTTCTGACCGCGCGCCAAAGAACAGGCGTTCGCGCGCGAAGCAGAGATGGAGATGGCGCTGCGCGCGAGTCATTCCCACGTAGCATAGCCGCCGCTCTTCCTCTAGCTCGTCGATACTTCCCATCGAACGGGAGTGGGGAAGCAAACCTTCCTCTACGCCGGTAATAAAAACGGTCGGAAACTCCAATCCTTTGGCGGAGTGGAGCGTCATCATCGTCACTGCTTCCTGGGAGGGTTTACCAGTTCGGTTGAGGAGTTGATCCGTAGGTTGGACCAAGGCCACGTGCTCTAGAAATTCCGGTAGAGAGCTAAAAGAAGCCGCGACGGAGACTAACTCCTTTACATTTTCGATTCGGGATTGACCTTCCTCGGAGCCATCTTCTAGGTACCGGAGGTAGTCAGTGATTTCTAGGATTCGATTAAGCATCGGAACCGGAGGGAGGCGGAGAAGTTCTTCCCGGTCCGCGTTTAGGAAGGCTTGAAGCCGCCGTTTTCCCGCCTTCTCCAATCGCCGAAGACTTACCGGGTCTTGGGGATGGAGGAGAAGCCGGAGGTAGGAGAGAACGTCTTTGACCTCCCGCCGCTCGTAGAACTTGACCCCCCCGACTAGCACGTAGGGAATTCCGCCCCGCATAAAAACTTCTTCAAGAACCCGGGATTGGGCGTTGGTGCGGTAGAGGACTGTGAAGTCCGAGAAGCCCTGGGCTTGGCCCGAGGCCAGCATTGCGGAGATTTGGGAGGAGACGTAGAAGGCTTCGTCCAGCTCGTTCTCCGCAGCGTAGAGTACGACCGGAAGCCCCTCCTCGTTATCGGTCCAAAGCTCCAAAGGAATGTGGGTGCGATTGTGCTCAATCAAGGAACGGGCAGCGAGGAGGATTTTTTTAGTGGAGCGGTAATTTTGGGCGAGGGAGAAGACTTGGGCTTGGGGGTAGTCTTTTTGGAAGCGAAGAATATTGCGAAAGTCGGCTCCTCGCCAGGAGTAGATGGCTTGAGACATATCGCCGACAACGGTTAGATTCTGGTGCGGTTGGGAGAGAAGGCGGACAAAAAGATATTGAACGCGATTAGTGTCTTGATACTCATCTACCAAAATCTGTTCGAACCGGTTTTGCCAGCGCTCAAGAACCTCCCTTTCGCTTTGGAAAAGCCGAACGGTTTCGGTGAGCAGATCATCAAAATCTAGGGCGCCGGCTTTTCGGAGCCCTTCTTGGTAGCGGGGAAAAATCTCCGCTACCAGTTCCTGAAAGGGGCTTTCCGCGAGGGTTGGGTATTCCTCGGCCCCGATCATTTCGTTTTTGGCGTTGGAAATTGCCGCTAAGACTGCCGCGGGAGAGGTTCGCTCGCTTCCCGTCCCGATGGTGGACAGAATTTTTTTGACTAATTCTTTTTGGTCATCTTCGTCGTAAATAGTGAAGGTGGGAGGGATGCGGATGGCTTGCCCATCTTGCCTAAGGATGCGGGCGCAAACGGAGTGAAAAGTGCCTAACCACATGCGGTCCAAGGATTGACCAAGTAGCTGACTGACGCGACGCTTCATTTCGTCCGCCGCTTTGTTGGTGAAGGTTACCGCAAGGATTTTCTCCGGCGGAACCTTTTCGTGCTCGATTAGGTAAGCAATTTTGTGGGTAAGCACGCGGGTTTTTCCCGATCCGGGTCCCGCCACGATCAAGGAGGGGCCGGTGGTAAAGCGAACCGCCGCTGTTTGTTGGGGGTTGAGATGGGAGAGGATGACTTCCACGGTATTGATCGTAACATAGGATTTGTCTGCTTGGATTTCTAAGTTCTCGCCCCGAGGACTTGCCTCCGCCTAAGTGGGCCAGAGACCGTCTGCTCCAAGCCCGGGATCGTGGGTGGCTTCTGGCTCAAAGATCTCAGGGGGCGCTTTCTCGGAATTTTTGCTCCTGGTTACCCGCTACTTGCTACTGGCTGCTGGTTGTTTTGTGCTATCGTGTGGTTGAAATGGCTGTCAAGATTTTGGATTTTTGGGCGGAGTGGTGTCCGCCCTGCAAGCTGATGGACCCGGTGGTTCGGGAGTTGGAAAAAGAACTGGCCGGTCGGGCGGAATTCGTCAAAATTAACGTGGATGAGCAGGGGGATTTGGCGCAAAAGTACGGCATCATGTCAATTCCTTCTTACGTGATTGAGAAGGATGGGAAGGAAGTAGCTCGGACGGCGGGGGCGCGCTCCAAGGAGGAGTTTCGGCAGTGGGTTGAGGAACAGCTATGATTAGGGTCGCAATTAACGGTTTTGGTCGCATCGGTCGCACTTTTTTCCGCATCGCCTTTGAGCGCCCGGAGCTCGAAATCGTGGCCTTGAACGATTTGGGCGAGCCGGAAAACTTGGCTTATCTTCTGCGCTACGACACTGTTTACGGGCGATACCACAAAGAGGTTAAGGTTGAAGATGGCCACTTGTTAGTGGAGGGAAAGAAGATTAAGCTCTTGAGTGAGAAAGACCCGGCGGCCCTGCCGTGGGGAGAGTTAGGGGTGGATGTAGTGGTAGAGTCCACCGGAGTGTTTACGGACACCGAGGAAGCCGCTCTTCACCTCAAGGCGGGCGCCAAACGCGTCGTCATTACTGCCCCTTCCAAGGGAAAAGCGCCGTACGTGTTAATTGGCGCAAATGATGCTGAATTTAAGGCTGGCCTGCCGGAGGTAACTTGTAATGCCTCCTGTACCACAAACGCGACGGTGCCCGTGGCGGCGGTGATGATGGAGAACCCCGGGGTAGTGAAGGCGATGCTTAATACCGTTCACGGCTACACGGCGACCCAAAATTTGGTGGATGGACCGGCGAAGAAGGATTTTCGCCGGGGTCGGGCCGCGGCCCAGAATATCGTTCCTTCGACTACGGGTGCGGCCGAGTCGGTTTACCGTTCCCTTCCGGAGTTGGAAGGCCGGTTCGACGGAATCGCAATGCGGGTGCCGGTGGTCAGCGGTTCGATCGTAGATTTTACCTTCGTAGCCAAGCGTAAAACCTCGGTCGATGAGATCAACGACATTTTCCGGAAAGCGGCCAAGACGCCGCGTTGGGAGAAGGTTTTGACGGTAACCGAAGAGCCTTTGGTTTCCTCTGACGTTTTGGGAACTAGCTACGGTTCGGTAGTCGATCTTTCCATGACTCGGGTGGTTGATGGTGACCTGGTCAAGGTATTGGCTTGGTACGACAACGAGTGGGGCTACTCACACACTTTGGTTGAGCACGTAATTCGGGTCGGCAATTTGATTCCAAAGTAATTCCCTTTTCCTAACTCGATTTTGGCTCCTAAATGGTAGGATAAATTTGTGGAGGTGGAAGAGAATAAAGAAAAAGAGGGGGAAGCCCTTCCCTCTGAGGATATCGGGTTGAAACCTAAGCGCCGAGTTAGTTGGAGAAAGGTCGGCGGGTTTTTGCTCTTCTTCTTCGGGACGATCCTGGCAGTGGCGGTTGGCTATCTAGCAGTTTTTCTTTGGCAATATTACTTTCCTTCTTCTTTTTTGGTTGGTCCCGACCCTTATGCGAATTGGCAAGTCTACCGTAACGAAACTTACCTTTTGGGGTTGCGGTACCCCGATGATTGGGAATCGATCGAGGTGAAGGAAGGCTTAGTGGTCTTCCGGCCGAAGGCGGGTGAAAACCAAGAGGTTCCCAAAGACTACATTAGCTTGCAAGTTTTCCCTACAGCCGGGCGGGAACAAACCGCTTGCGAGAAGGACCTTCAGGCTTGTAGTTTCCTTGCCAACGGTATCTACGGCGAGAAGATTTTAACGCCTGAGAGTGAGACGGTTCGCTTTGCGAAAGAGGGGAACGACTTCTTCTTGACTTGGTTTAAGTACGGGGGGGCCGCCAAATCCGGGGAACCCGGATCTGATAGCCCCACTGGAGGTGGGGCGTCCTTTGCCACCGTTTTTGAGGAGATGGGAAAAAGCTTGCGGTTTATCACGCCCGAGACTCCTGATGCTCAAAACCCTTGAGGACATTGCGGTTTCGGGAAGGAAGGTTCTTTTGCGGGCGGACTTAGACGTACCGCTCCAAGGCGGGAGGATTGGCGAAGACTACCGCCTGGAAGCCCTTCTCCCAACTCTCCGATACTTGCTTGACCAGAAAGCCCGGGTTCTGATTATTGGTCACGCGGGCCGTCCCAACGGTCGGCCCGAACCCAACCTGTCATTAAAGCCGATTGCGAATTGGCTTTCCTCGGAACTTGAGAAAAAAGTCGAATTTATTCCTAACTACGAACCGCCAGTGGTTGATTATAAGGTCGCCCTCTTAGAAAACCTTCGCTTTTGGCCCGGGGAAGAGAGAAACGACTCTGATTTTGCGCAACGGTTAGCCGCCCTCGCCGATCTCTACGTTAATGATTCTTTTGCCGCCGCGCATCGGGCGCACGCTTCGATTGTGGGAATTCCCAAGTATCTTCCTGCGGCGGCAGGAGAGCGTTTAGCGCAGGAGGTTACGGAGCTGGGCGGGGTCTTGGAAAATCCCGCCCGCCCCTTGGTTTTCATCTTAGGAGGAGCCAAAACTGAGACGAAATCTCCTCTGGTGCCGGCTTTCTCTCGAATTGCGGACAAGATTCTTCTAGGGGGGTTGTTGATGTTTGACCAGGGGTTGGAAGGCATCCCCCGCGTTATCTTCCCGGTCGACGCGGTAGAGACTTTTGACATCGGTCCGAAAAGCGTGGCGAAGTTTTCCCAGATTCTCAAGGGAGCTAAGACGGTGGTTTGGAACGGCCCGCTGGGGAAGTGGGAGGAATCCCGCTTCGCCGCCGGGACCCGCGCCCTCGCCGAGGAGTTGGCCGCTCTTTCCGCCCGGACAATTGTAGGCGGCGGTGACACGATTGCCGCGCTTTCAGCCTTTGGTCTGCTGGACAAGATGAGTTATGTTTCCCTCGGCGGGGGAGCGATGCTAGAATTTCTCGCCGGCAAGAAGCTCCCCGGTCTTCGCGCTTTGGGTTATCATTAACTGATGCCCAAAATCCTCAAACCGGCGCGGATGGTGCGCTGTACCGGCTGCGGTCTCTGCGAACTAACCGCTTCCCGAATTGCCAAAGGTAAGCTTTCCTATTCGGATTCTTTTGTCCAAATTCGAAAGACCTCCTCCGGCCAGCCTTTTTTCAAAGCAGTGATTGATTACGGTCAAAAGACCGAGTTTCCGGAGGTCCGCGATATCTGTCCGGAGGATTGCTACGAAATAGAGTGAAAATACTAAATTCTAAATTCGAAATTCTAAATAAATTTCAATTTCAAAATTTAAACGACCCAAACCGTTTATTGGGATTTAGTGCTTAGGATTTCGGATTTTGAACGATGGTGGCGCCAACTTTTCTTCAGCTCAATCTCACTACCGAAACTTTTGAGGTCAAATCTTACGAGGAACTAACTTCCCGAGTTGGGGGACTGGGTTGGGCTTTGCCAATTTTTGAGCAATTTCTAGAGCAGGACCCGATCGTCTTCGTCTCCGGTCCCCTCGGGGCGGTTTTTCCGGGCGCGGCCAAGGTCGGAGCGCTTTTTCGCTCCCCCCAAACTGGGGGACTAATGACTTCCTTCGCCGGTGGCCAGCTTGCCCGGTTCTTACGGGCCGCCGGTTATCAAGGTTTGATAATTACGGGAAAGGCGGCTTCGCCAAAGTTTGTCGCGGTTGATGAGGAAAGAGTTGTCTTTTCGGATGCTAATCAGTTTCTCACGCTCGAAACTTCCAAAATCTTTAAGTTGTTTTTTTCGACGGGGGGCGTTCCCGGTCGCCAAAGCGTTTTGACCACCGGTCCCGCAGCAGAGCAAGGAGTAGCTTTTGCTCCTCTTTATCTGGATGATTTTTTTTCGTTCCCTCGCGGCGGCTTAGGGCGCGCATTTTCCTTGAAAAATCTGAAGGGGCTGTCAATTTCGGGGAAGAAGAGCGAGCCGCTTCCCGACCGGTCTCGTTACGAAGAGGTTTTTCGGGGGTTAATCCGAAAATTGAGCGGTTATCGAGAGCTAGCCGAGTTTGGGAC
>CAZEID010000034.1:0-30451 GCA_964512075.1 uncultured Candidatus Saccharibacteria bacterium
GACCAGCAGCGGTACGCTCGGATCACCGCGGCAATTTTCCCAGATGATCTGCAGGCAGTGCCCGCAAGCGAAGCAAAAGTCCTCCACCGCAAAGGGTCGGGTCATCGGCTTTACTAATTCCTCCGGCAATGCCCAGTGGGCGGGCGCGCCCGTGATGCCGAAAAGTTTGATCTTGGTGCCGCGGCCTTCGCCGGCGATCATGCTATCGATCGCGTTCTGCTCGGCATGCGTGGTTTGAGTGTAGGTTGCCCGCTCCACGTTACAGCCGCTGTACCAATTGCCGGTCTCCGTCAGTAGCGCCGCTCCGACCCAGTAGCGGGAGTAGGGGGCTTGGGCCTTCAGCCGGGCGAAAGAGGCGTTGATCAGAATTTGCCTCTCCTCGTCGGAGAGCTCATCCTCGCAGAGGATTTCGACCTTAATCTGCCGGTGGATCGTCCGCATCTCTCTCCCTCCTTGGAGTAGATTCTTCCTAATTCTAAGTTGGGAACGCCGGATGTCAAAAAAAGAGGCTGGTGCGGGCGCATCAACCTCTTGGTTGTTTCTCCCGATTCAGAAGCTCGATTCGCGGTTCCAGTAGTCCGAATCCTGTAGGACCCAGGAACTCTTTCGCAGCTCGGCCCAGTCGTCGACCAGCTTGCCCCGGACGTTCTTCCAGCGGATGATGGTAACCGCGCTGTCCCACGTCAGCGCCGGGTAAAAACGCCGCATTCCTTCCAACCCCTCCTCGCGGCTGGGGAAACCGGCGGCTTGCCATTCTTCTTCGGTCACCTCGGCGAGCCGGCAGTAGCGGACCCCGGTGATGTCGGCCTGGACGCACCAAGGGTCCTTTTCGCAACAACAAAGCACCACCGGTGTTCCGGGGTGATATTCGCGGTATCCGTCCCGAATCGTAATTTGCTTCTTTCCTTCCAGAATCGCCTTCCGCACAACTTGGTCCGGGGAAAAAAGTAGTGCGACGAGGGGTTTCCGCAGTTCAGTCATTTTGCCTCTCCTTTACTTTTATCGATTAGCGCTATTTTATCACCGTCTTTTGCTCTGGCAAGTTTGGGATTGGCCGTACCTTTTATTAAAGAAAGTCCTCTTCGATTTCTTGACACTATATTTTCCAGTCTATAATGCGGGGACACGAGCCAACCGGGCCCGCCCCAAAAGGAGAGTGGGCAAGTGCGAATAGCTCTGGTCACGTCTGTGTTGCTTTCCTTCTTCTTGGTTTCCTGTTCGGCTTTGGGTTACGTGCCGCAGGTGGATCTTTTGGCGGCCCGGTCCGAGCGGGATGCCGCCCAAGCTGAGGTTGCCGACCTGCAAAGACAGATTACTGTTCTGCAGGGTCGGCTCAGCAACTCGGAGGCGGCTCGCGATCTCGCGGAGGAGCGGTTGAGTCGGCTCATCTGCCCTGACCGGACAATCGGGGACTTCCTCACCTCGAGTGGGGCTTTGCTAGCCCCCGATGCCGGTGAGTACGGCGTAGGTCTTTATCGGGTTTATACCACCCAGTGGCTCCCGGTGGGGCAGCCGTGGTCGGACTCTGGCTATCAGACCATCTTGCTGGTGGATGATGATGGTCAGAATTCCCTGATCCTTGACACCCGGGAGAACTGTGTGATCCCCAATCCGGATTTCTGGGGGCTTGATTTTTTCCGGTAGGGACCCGCTCGAAGCTCGGTGGCGAGTACCCCCGTCGGTTTCTGAAAAAGGAACCGACTTTTTCTTTTCTGGAAAACTAGAATTGTGAGCGGCCGTCGTTTTTATTGGCTGAGGGTGCCGTCGAAGTGTTCGTCATCGGCTTCGGCCGCCGCTTTAGTGGCGTGGATAACGCCGTCCCGATGGTGGGGCGGGGAGTAGACGGTGTAGAGTTTGAGAGATTGGTCAGCGGAAGTGTTAACGATGTTGTGGCGGATGCCGGCCGGAACTACTACCACGCTAGTTGGCCCGATTTCGTGTTCTTCTCCTTCCAGAACCGTTTTTCCCGTTCCTGCCTCAACCCGGAAGAACTGGTCGACCTCCTCGTGGACCTCTTCCCCGATGTCCTCGCCCGGCCTTAGGGTCATTACGACCAGTTGGCAGTGGGGCGCCGTGTAGAGCACTTTCCGGAAGTTTTCATTCTCCAGAGTTTCTTTTTCGATGTCGGTTACGTAGCCGCGCATTTCCATTGGTAGTGTAACACTTTTGGGTTCCGAGTGTTAAAATTATGGGTGAGTCAAGGGTGCAGTAATGGACAACACCTTAAAGGTGTCGACCGGGTTCGCAAGATATTTTATGGCGCGGTGGCGGAATGGCAGACGCGCACCGCTCGAGACGGTGTGAGGGCAGCCTCATGAGAGTTCGACTCTCTCCCGCGCCACCAGGTTTGTAAAAATACGGCGCTACTTGTTTATGCTTTCAGTTACGGAATTACGAAAGGGAACAACGTTTGTGGAGCAGGGAAAACCCTATTTAGTGTTGGAGTATCAGCACCTCAAGGTCGGCCGGGGGAACGCTAACATTAAGGTGCGGGTTCGGGATCTGAAATCCGGGGCCGTCTTGGAGAAGAGCTTTATTTCGGGGGCGGTCGTCGAAGAAGGCAAAATCGAGCGTAAAAGAGTGCAATATTTGTACTCGGATGAGAAAAACCTCATCTTCATGGACCCCTCCTCCTTCGAGCAATTCGCAATTCCCAAAGGCGTCGGAGGTGGAGCCGAGAGGTTCCTGAAAGATGGGACCGAAGTTTTTCTGCAGGTCTTTCAAGACGAGCCGATCCGGGTGGAGCTGCCCCCTAAAGTGGATCTTAAAGTGGTTGAAGCCCCGCCGGGGGATAAGGGAGATACCAAACAGGGCGGAAGCAAAGAAGCAACCGTTGAGACGGGGTATAAGCTCCAGGTCCCGATGTTTGTCAAGGTTGGGGAGATTATCCAGGTAAACACCGAAACCGGCGAATACGCCGGCCGCGCTTAGTCCTCTCCCGGTCCGTTGCTTCGATCTCCCTTGACACTCAACTTTTCAGTGCTACAGTGAACGGTAAAATGCGGAGATACGCCTTCCTTTCAAAAGAAGCCGCTTATGAAGCTCTTAATCGGTTGCGTTCGGCCTTTCTCGCGGCCAAAGACGGGAACGATGTGGAAGATATTATCAAGGGCGTTTTGACTTCCGATGAGCGTTTTAAAATCGGCCGTCGGATCCAGGTCGCTCAAATGCTGAAACTCGGCGCTGGATATGAGGAGATAAAAGAAGCTCTCAAGGTTGGTTTTGCGACGATTAACTTTGTGGACCGAAATTTGCGCGATTATCCCCGAGCTTACGACCTAATCAACAAGAGATCAGAGAAAGTTGAGCGGAAGTACAGGGAGAAAGCCTACAAAATTTCGGGGGGATCGCTGCGGGTTTTCAAGTCCCGCGCCTATACCGAATTTACGCGGAAGGACGTTTCTCGCTAGATTTTTTTCAGTTATCTAGTGCACTGTAGTACTGAAAAACGGGGTGACTAGCTCTTAATAAATTAAGCAAGAGCATTGGCGGTGAATGCGGTAAATTAAGAGCCTTAACGAAACGCAAATGATGGCGATAGTTTTAGTAGCGAACTTTGGTGCCAGCAACGTTAATGATATCTTTTAGTTGTGGAATTTAGGAAGGAAACTCTCAAAAACGGGGTGCGTTTAATTGCCGTGCCGATGCCGTACCTGGAGTCGGTGACGGCGATGGTTGGGATCGGCGCAGGCGGCCGCTACGAGGACGCCCGGACGCAGGGAATTGCCCACTTTACCGAACATATGCTCTTTCACGGGACTGAGAAGCGCCCCTCTTCTTTAGCGATTTCCTCCGAGCTGGAGTCTCTCGGGGCCCACTTCAATGCTTTTACCGACAAGGAGATTACTGCTTACCATGTTAAGGCGGAGGCCCGGAATCTTTCTAAGATTATGGATGTCTTAATTGATATCATCTTCCATTCCCGGTTTGATCAGCGGGAAATTGAGCGGGAGGCACGGGTGATTACTGAAGAGTTGCGGATGTACCGGGACGAGCCCCGCAACTGGGTACAAACCTTAGCGGACCGGTTACTTTACGGGGAACACCCCTTGGGGTGGGAAATTTTGGGTACGGAGGAGACTTTAAAGGCGATTCGGCGGGAGGATTTTTTGGATTATCTTGATCGTTGGTATCGGCCGGGAAACTTGGTAGTGGCGATCGCCGGCCGGTTGGAGGAGGATTATTTCGGGGGAGTAAGCGGATTGCTGACCGATCGAGAGGCTCAGCCAGTAGAGCGGCCGCGCGAGTTTGTTGTTTCCCAAAGTGAGCCCAGGGTGCTTTTGGAAAGGCGGAAAATTGATCAAACCCACTTTGTCTTGGGGGTGCGGGCTTATCCTCGTTCCCACCCGAAGCGGGAAGCGCTCGAGGTCCTGACGACGATTCTCGGCGGAGGAATGAGTTCCCGCCTTTTCCAGGAGGTTCGGGACCGAAGAGGACTGGCTTACTATGTCGGGGCCGACTGGCAGGACTTTTCCGATACCGGGGCGCTGTTGGTTTCGGCAGGAGTCAACAATCAGAAAGTTGAGGAAGCCGTAGCGGTGGTGGTAGAGGAGCTAATTAAGCTCCGGGACAATCTAGTCCCAGCGGCGGAGTTGCGGAAGGGGAAAGAGATGCTTCGAGGATCCTTGGTTATGAGTTTGGAGTCTACCAATGGGGCCGGCTTTTACTTTTTGGGGCAGGAGGTGCTGGACCGAAGGATTGAAACTCCCGAAGAACGCTTGGCTAAAATTGACGCGGTGACGTCCGCTGATCTTCAGGCGGTGGCAGAGGAGCTGTTCACGCCGAAGGGGTTAAATTTGGCGCTGGTTGGACCATTTTCTGAACCGAACCTCCTTCAAAAGATTCTGGAGATTGAGGAGAAATAAAAGCCGCCGGGGGCTGAACGCCAAGCCGGCGGCACGGTTCTGTCAAGATTCCAAGGTCCGTCTGGCACTGGCACTGAGTCGCACGACGATTGCCTTCTGGCCGGGCGCCTGAACCTCTTCTCCGGTGGCAATTCCCAGGTCTAGTAAAAGAGCTACGTCTTTGTGGCAGCGGGCTTCCTCCAGCGACCGGAAGCGAAATCCTCGTTCCCCCCGTTTTACCAGTTGAGCAAGGAACTCGTTTGCCAAACCGGCGGCGGGGTCGGCGGTTTTCCGGACCTGCTGAAAGAGGTCTTGTAGCGTTGCGGGCAAGGTTTCTCTCCTTTCTTTCCTTGATTGCCTCCGGGACGGGGGAATTTTACCACACTAGGATTGGTTTTGCTATCTTTAAGCCGTGCTCAATCGCAATTTCTGGTTGCTTTTTGTTAACCGGGCCTTCACGCGGATTGCTTACCATATCACTACCTTTGCCTTAGTAGTTTGGGTTTTCCGGCTCACTGGGGTTAACGTGGCGGTTTCTTTATGGATGGTAGTTTTCTTAGTGGCGTCGTTTCTGTCTTCGTTCGTTTCAGGAGTCGCCGCGGACATTTATGATCGTCGATGGATTATGATTCTCTCCAATTTAGCTTGGGGGGTGACTGCGCTCATGTTTCTATTTTTCCCCGAAAGTTTTCCAGGGATTCTCCTAGTTTCCTTCTTCGCCCAGGGCCTGGACGAATTTTTCTCTCCCGCCCAGAATGCGGCTTTACCCCAGATTGTGGCCAGCCGAGATTTGGTTCGGGCTAACTCCTACTTGTCCCTGGTAACTAATGTTGCTAATTTTCTGGGATACTTTTTGAGCGGGTATTGCTCCGGTTCGTTGGCTATTCGGCTCCGTTTGTTACTGCGGCGGTGTTGGTAGTGCTGGGAGCAATCGCGGTGATGTTTTTGCCTCCGTTAGCCGTGGAGCAGCCAGTTCCGTTGCGGAAGTTTTGGGGTTTGGTCCGGGGGAAGTTAATTGAGCAACTTTCCTATTTAACCAAGAATCGGGAGGTGACCAACACTTTGCTGATTGCCGCGGTGGTACTTTCAGTGGGGGCGGGAATGGGATCCCTGGCGCCGGGATTTGCCGAGCAAGTTTTAGGGATTGATGCGCGGGATCTGAGTTTTGTGGCCGTGCTTCCCCTCGGGTTGGGTTTGTTTTTGGGAACGATGATTCTTAGTCAGCGCGGAAGGCTGGTGCCCGTTTGGGCAAGCATCTTCGGGATTGGGGTGGTTTCGTTGCTTCTTTCGACTTCGCCATTTTTGCGAACTTTCCTAGGTAACCATCTCGCCTCTCCGCGCGGTTTTGAGCAAGTTCCCTTTTTTTCGCTCACCGTGGCTTTTTTGTGTTTTATCCTGGGTTTTCTGGCTTCTGGGGTTTCCATTCCAGTTGTGGCTTCCCTT
Organism: uncultured Candidatus Saccharibacteria bacterium; assembly: GCA_964512075.1. Taxonomy (GTDB): domain Bacteria; phylum Patescibacteriota; class WWE3; order 9FT-COMBO-53-11; family 9FT-COMBO-53-11; genus CAZEID01. The sequence continues at coordinate 6,288 of CAZEID010000034.1, forward strand.
CAACGGATTACCACTAGCTTGCACATGGGCCGGACCTTTGCAGCGATGGGGACGGTTAGTTCGATTCTGACTCCCGCGGTGTCCTTGATCTTCGGGCCGGTAGCCGATTTGACGAGTCCGCTAGTTCCGATGGTCGGAATGGGTCTAGTAGCTTGCGGAGCAGCCCTCTGGGTGCGGTCTCGAGTCAGGTTAAAATAAAAAGGTGGTTTTAACGATTGGTCCCTTCTCCTTTTCGGCTTCTTGGTTCGGTCTAGCATTGGCCGCGGCCTACCTCTTAGGGTTTTTTCTGTTCTGGCGGTGGGGGAGGAAAGATGGCTTTTCTTCCGAGGGTCTTTTGGACTTAGCGGTGATTTCTTCGGTTGCGGGTTTGGCCGGGGGAAAGTTGTTGCCGTTGCTCCTCGGGGGAGTTGCCGAGAGTTTCTGGGTGGGGGCTATGGGAGTAGGCGGGTTAGTTTTTTACCTCTACACGGTTGCGAAAGGCTGGTCTTTCCTCCGGCTAGCGGATTGGGCGTCCGTGGCACTGAGTTTTGGTCAAGCCCTCGGGTGGTTAGGGAAAGGGCTCGCGGGTAGTTCCCTCCCAGCGTTGGTTTCCGCCGCTGGCTTTCTTCTGATAGGAGGGGGTCTTGGGCTACTCCGCTTCCGGGGACTGCCGGGGTTAAGATTTTTTTCTTATTTGGGGTTGAGTGGCCTTTTGCTCTCCCTTTCCGCCGGAATGGTTTCGGCCCAGCTTCTCTCCTTAGGGGGAGGGTTAGGACTGGCTTGGATTGCAATTAGGGGGTGGTTTAGGTTAAAAAGAAGTCGTGAATAAGAATAAGAAGCGAACAGTTCCCCCGCCGGCGGACTTTTTACGTCAGATCTGGCGAGTTCTTTCAATGGAGGAGCGGCGGTTAGCACGCGAGAAGGAGCGGTTGGCTAAGGAGGATTCCGTTTTCCACTCGGAGGAACGGGCGGCACTGAAGCCCGCCGAGTTTGTGGATGAGGCAACGGAGGGAATTAGCCACGAGCAGTTGGAGGTGGAGCAAGGGATTCTTAGTCGACTCCTAATGGAGACGCGGTTGGCCTTGACTAAGATGAAAATTGGGAAGTATGGGATCTGCGAGAATTGCGGGGAGCCCATTGACCGCGCCCGCCTCCAAGTTTATCCGCAAGCCCGGTACTGTTTGGATTGCGAAAAGAAGCTTTCCCTCCGGAAAGGTGCTTGAGATTATCTTTGAAGACCAGGACTTACTGGTGGTTTCCAAGCCGGCTGGTCAAACTGTTAACCGCGCCGAGACGACCCAGAGCGAGGTCACTCTCCAAGACGAGCTCGAGGGCTATCTCAATAAACTGCTGACCGCTTATCGCAAACAGCAAAAGGGAGCAATGGGACGCTCACCGTTAGCGGTAGGCTTTTTGGGCCGGGCGGGCATTGTTCACCGGCTTGATAAAGAAACTTCTGGGATTTTAGTGGTAGCGAAAAGCCCCGGGGCGTTTGAGAATCTGCAAGCGCAGTTCAAGGGGCGAACTGTGGATAAGGAGTACTTGGCACTAGTGCACGGGAGGACTGATTGGGAGGGGGAGATCAGTGCTCCAATCGGCCGGGATCTCCGGTTTCGGCGGCGATTTGCGGTGATGGAGGAAGGAAAAGAGGCTACCACTGCTTATCGGCGGGAAGCCGTCTTAAGAAATGGGGAAGAAATATACTCTTACTTGCGAATTCACCCGCTCACTGGTCGAACTCACCAAATTCGGGTTCATTTGAAGTACCGGGGCTTCCCCGTGGTCTCCGATCCGCTTTATCTTTCGCCCAAGCGGTTGAAGGAGGATTTGAAAGTTTGTCCGCGTCTCTTCCTCCACGCCGCGGCGTTGACTTTTACCCACCCTGCTTCCGGGGCGCGGATGCGCTTTGAAGCCGAGCTTCCCGAGGATCTGCGCAGGGCCCTGGCCCGTTTAGCCGTTGTTGAAAGTTGAGTGGGTAGTTATAATAGGGGTTAACTTCCGATAAAAGGAGGGGAGGGATGCGCAATTTAATCTTGGGCGCGATTGCCGCAACGCTCATTGCTTGGGCGATTTTTCTAGTTCCCTTCGCCGTCTTTGGCTTTTGGCAGAAGTCGCTAGAGAGTCGAATTGCCGCGATGGCGATCTCTTCCTTCGTTCTCTACGGGGGAGTACTTCTTTCGCGGGTCTTCGTTGCTAGTCGGGAGTGGGATGGCCCCACCAATGTCGCAGTGATAGCTGCATTTGCTGCAACGATTGCTTCGACGGGGTGGTGGGGGGTAATTGCGACGGCGATCGTACTCGCGGTTTGGGCTCTTTGGCTTCCGAGAAACTACCCCGGGACTTTAGGGGTTCAATTTGTGGTGATTTTTGTATCTCTGATTTGGTTTGGGATTCACTAATTATCTCTAAAGCTGGTTGCTGACCAACCAGCTTTTTTTGGATCATCTCTGGATTGTTACTCTTAATTTTCGATACAATAGACCCGAGCCCCTGCCAGGGTTTCTGAAAAGCTCGCGATGCCTAAAAGATACCGCCGCTCCCTGGGTGGGCGCCACCCGTCTTCGTGGCGGCGCCTCAAGCAACAGTTTCGACTTAAACGTCGGCTCCAGCAGTTGAAGATGGCTTTGATTGTGGTAGCTTCAGTTCTGCTGGTCTTGGGAGTTTGGAATCTTTGGAAGTTCTTTACCGAGCCGTTTAAAACCGCGGCCGGCGCTACCTTTCAGAACAGCTATGCCTGGGACGGTACTACCCCCTTTAACCTGTTGGTATTGGAAGTGGTTGGGATAGATGAAATTGCGCCGCCGACGGTTGGCCTAACAATCTTGGCGCTGAACCCTACCCAGGAGTCAGCTACTTTTGTGCGGCTTCCCTTGGAATACCAAAATTTAAAAGACCTTTATGGCTTAGGAAATCTTTCGGTCCAGCGGGACGGGGTTGGGAAGGTGGGGAATGCCGTGCGTAGCCTTTTAGGAATCTCGGTTGACGACTACATTTTGATTGATCACCAAGGTGTGGTTCAGCTTCGGGAAATTTTCCCGGAGGTGCGCGGTCCCCGGGATCTCTTGACTTTTAAGAATATCCTCCGCTTCCCTGATTTTTGGCGGGTTGCCCGGGGGAGCGTGCAAACCAATTTAAGGGCGCTGGAGATCGCCCGGGCCTTTTTCTACCTCGCTCGAGTCCGCTCTGATAAAGTGTTCCAACTAGACGTGGAAGCCGGTCTGCTAGCGGATCTCCCCGGGTTGGACCGGCGGTTGGAGCCATTCTTTCGCGACGAAAGAATGATGGCCGAGCATCTTAAGATCCAGATTTTGAATGGTTCCGGCCGGCCCGGTCTAGCAGCGGCCACTGCCCGGATCGTTCGGAACTTGGGGGGAGAGGTGATTCGCACCGACAACTACGAGCGGCAGGATTTAGAGAAGGGATACTTGCTGCTAGATTCGTCGGGGAGCTATACGGCCTCCCGCTTGGCGCAGATTTTTGGAGTTTCGGACAGCCGTCCACCGCGCTCCGGCTCCGAATCCCGGGCGGATATCACCATAGTTTTGGGAGCCCAAAACTCCTTTGAGATAGAGTAATTTTCAGAATCTACCGCGGGCGGCGAGAGCGAAGGAGGTAAATTATTACCGCTGCTCCACTGAGAAGAAGAACCGCAGGCACAATGTAGAGCTGCCAACCGGCGGGCAGGTGGGGGAGATTAATTGGCGGAAGCTTTCCTTTAAGAAGATCCTTCCACCAGTCGGAACTCTCCTTGGTCGGTGGGGTTTCCGCTTCCTTTAAGTCGGCGAAGTGAATTCCTTCCCCGTTTACCCAATAAAACATTCGTTTTCCTCCCGGAAGATTGAGCACAAACGGGTCTTGGTAGGAACCAATTTGCCCCCCCTCGCCAAACTGACCGCTTTCTTTCTCGGGCGTGAGTTGGGGTTTTTCTTCGATCGTGAACAGCAAGCCGTCGGAGGAGGTGGCCAGGTAGATTCCGTCAATCAAATTCTCCGCCGGAGTTTCAACTGTAAAGTAAAGTTGGTAGGTCCCCGTTAGTTCGCTGTATTCAGCGTGAGCACTCCAGACCCGGTAGGCGCGCAAGGGCTCTTGATAGATATCAATGCGCACTCCCGGATCTTTAGTCCAAATTAAGCCATCCGAGGAAGTGGCCGAGAGGATTCGCCAGGTGAAATCTTGCTCGGTCCTCCGAATCTCACCGTCATAATACATCCGGTAACCGCCAGTCGGAAGAGCGATTACGGTAGGATGGACGATATTGTCGGGGTCAAATTCGCCTCCCGCGGCTAACCTAACCCCCGCTTCGGTTGACCAATTAAGGCCGTCTGGAGAGACTGCGCTTTTGAAAACTCCCCCTCCCGCCTCGAAGGTTTGGTAATACATCCGCCAGCGGCCGTCGGGGAGCTTGATGATTGCGGGCATGGCACCTTGGATTCGAACTCCCGGTTCGATTTCAAAATTTCTCCCATCGGTGGAAATAGCACTTTTTACTTCGGTTCCTTGGTGGAAGTACATTCGGTACCTTCCGTCGGGGAGAGAAATAACTTCCACATTATGAATGGAGGGGTCAGAAAAAACTACCCCCTCCGGTTGCCAAACCAGATTTTGGGCCTTGACGGAGCTAATGAGTAGAGCGAGAACAGTCGCAAGGACGATTGGCAGGCGCATAATTTCAAGACTAGCAAGCTAGCCCAAGTTGTTGCAATGAGGGGTTCCCCAAGTGAGAGGTCGGGAACGAAGATTACTCCTCAGTGCGCATCGGTCGCGCCTTGTCGACCAAAATCGCTCGGCCTTCAATCTCGAAGCCGTTAAACTTCTTAATCGCTTCTTCGGCGGCGGCGTCTTCCTTCATCGTCACGAAGCCGAAGCCCTTGGAGCGACCGGTGTCTTTGTAGCTGATGATAACGGCGTCCTCTACCTCACCAACTTCGGAAAAGATCTTCTTCAGATCATCCCCAGTCGTTGCCCAGGGGAGGTTGCCGACGTACAATTTTGTGCTAATGGGGTTTCACCACCTCTCGAAGCAGGAAACAGGTGAGAGGTGATAGGGAACCGAACCTCTTCCAACGTTGCCCGCGAACGAAGTAATGATAGCAAAAATCAGAAGGAGCGGCAATGTTACCGGTCTTTAGGAGTTGCCGGTGAAGCGGTTGCGCTTAAACTTCTCTTCGATTTGAGAAAAATTCTCCAGGATGAGGTCGGCCTGATAAAGTTGGCTTCGGGTGAACCAATCCGTTTTGAGGCCAATCACTTTGATGCCGGCGTTCTTCGCGGCGGCGAGCCCTGCCGGAGAATCCTCAACGACGATTACTTCGCGGGGGAGGAGTTTGGCGGAGTCGAGGGCTTTAAGGAAGAGGTCGGGGGCGGGCTTTTTTTGAGTCACTTCGTCGCCAAAGACCTGGAAGTCGAAGAGGGGAGCGAGGTCTGTGGCTTCTAGCACTTTGGTAGCTAGCTCTTTGGTGGTGGAAGTCGCTAGGAGCGTTTTGATTCCCCTTCCCCGCAGGTATCGGAGGAAGTTCCGAACTCCTTCCCGAACTTTGATTTCCGAGAGGCGGCGAAGGTAGGCTTCCTCAGTCCGCTCCGCCAGCTCCTCCGGACTTTTGTTAATTCCCAGTTTTGGGACCATCTTTTCCCAATTTTCCTTCACTCCAATTCCGGGGACGTGATTGAGCTCTTCGCAGGAGATTTGGAGCTCTTTGAGCACTTCGCAAAAGGAACGGTCGTAGACCCATTCGTTGTCAATGATTGTCCCGTCGAGATCAAAGATAATTGCTTTTACCGGCATCACCTTTATTCTAAACTAAGTGGCCGTTGCGCCCCTCCTTATTGACTTTGGCGTCTTTACTTATATAATTAAGCTAGTCTCTCTCCTTTCTTCGGGCCTGGGCCAAATTAGCCCAGGCCCATCTAGTTGGTGGGCAGGAAGATTGCAACACAGAGAGGGCAGGTGTTATCCTTTGGGGTGAAAACTAAGAAGTATGACGGTTCTTCCTTTCGCTTTAGGGGTGCTTGGAATTTCCTTGGTGGGGGCGGTACGTTCCGCCCGCTCCCGGCGTCGCCCGGATCTTCCTCGGCAGTTTGAAGAGGGAGTCTTGTTGGAGATTCGGGTTCCGAAGGCCAATGAATTGCTTCCGCTGGCTGCGGAGCAGATGTTTGCTTCTTTGCACGGTCTCCTCCGCGTTGATCCCCATGAGCAGGAGCACATCTCCTTTGAGATTGCCGCGGATTCTTCCGGCATCCATTTTTATGTCTGGTGCCCAAGACACTTGCAGGAGTTCATCGAAGGCCAGATTTACGCTCAATATCCTTCGGCTGAATTGAAGCCGGTTGAGCAAGACTATATGCGGACCGACCTTTCCGGTCTTTCCACCTGTGGCGGGCGGTTGGTCTTGTCTAAGGAGTCCTTCTTCCCCACAAAAACTTTTCGAGACTTTGAAGTCGATCCCTTAGCCTCGATTACCGGCTCAATGAGTGAAATTAAGGGGGAGGAGCGGGTTTGGTTGCAGATTATGGTTCGACCGGTTCCGGATACTTGGCAGTCCGCGGGCCACGCTTATGTCCAGCAAGTTCGGACCGGCGTCAAAAAAGTAAGCTTGGGGATCGGCGATATTATCCGGGGAGCGCTGGAAGAGCTAGGGGACTTGATTCCCCACGCAGTAGAACAGTTTGTCAGCCCGGCTAATTTGGCGGCGAAAGCTCCCAAGCCGGGGGCTCCGCCACCTAAGTCCGAGCCGGTTCGGCTCTCGGCGGGGCAGGAGCTAGAACTCAAAATGATTGAGGATAAACTAACCCGCATGGGGTTCTCCACCGAGATTAGAATCTTCTCGGCTGCTCTCGACCAGGCCAGCTGCGCGGAGCTCCTCCGGGGAGTGGCCGCCTCCTTCCGTCAGTTCTCTTCCGCAAACCTCAACTCCTTTATTCAAGTTGCGCCTGAGGAGGGGATTGCAGAGTTCAAGGATAAGATTCTGCACCGCGCTCCTCCGGCCGACCCTTACATTTTAGATACCGCGGAATTGGCTTCAATCTTCCACCTTCCGAATATTTCCGTCCAAACGCCGGCGATCGCGTGGGCGACTTACAAAAAAGGCGAGCCCCCCGCTAACCTGCCAACGGCGGACTGCACTTACTTTGCCCAGACTACTTTTAGAGAGAGGTTGGTGAAATTTGGGATAAAGCGGGCGGACCGGCGCCAGCATATGTATCTGGTCGGAAAGACCGGTACTGGGAAGACGACCGTTTTTAAGAATATGGTTGTTCAGGACATGCAGAACGGGGAAGGTGTGGCGGTATTGGACCCTCACGGGGATTTGGTGAAGGATTTGCTGGATTTTGTTCCGGCCGAGAGAGTCGACGATGTCGTTTACTTTGATCCTTCTGACACTGAGCGGCCGATTGGCCTAAATTTGCTGGAGCTGCATGACCCCTCCCAAAAGAACCTTTTGGCCTCGGGGTTGCTGGATGCTTTTAAAAAGCATTTTATTGACATTTCCTGGGGTCCGCGTTTGGAATATTTGTTGAACAACGCAATTCTAACCTTGCTGGAGGTTCCGGGAACGACGTTGTTAGGAATCACCCGGTTGCTTTCCGATAAAAATTACCAGAAGTATATTGTTTATAAGCTGAAAGACCCCGTGCTGAAGGAGTTTTGGGAGAAAGAGTACACCCAGATGATGAGCAATCCGCGGTTGCACACGGAGGCGGTGGCGCCGATTCAGAACAAGGTGGGGCGATTCCTCGCTTCCTCCACTATTCGGAATATCGTTGGTCAGCGGACCTCTTCGCTCGATTTAGATGAAATTATGAACGAGGGAAAGATCCTCTTGATTAATCTCTCCAAGGGGAAGATCGGCGAAGATAACGCTAATCTACTGGGGTCATTGATGATTTCCCGGATTAATTTCACGGCGATGCAGCGGGTCAATATTCCTGAAGACGAGCGCCGGGATTTTTATCTCTACGCCGATGAGTTTCAGAACTTTGCTTCTGGCTCTTTCGCTTCGATTCTTTCGGAGGCCCGGAAGTATCGGTTGAATCTCAATTTGACCCACCAATACACCGCCCAGCTGCCGGAAAGTATGCGCGATGCCGTCTTCGGAAACATTGGGACGATGGTTCTTTTCTCCGTCGGAGCGCCGGACGCTACGGTATTGGAAAAGGAATTTCTACCCTACTTTAACGCCGAAGACTTAATTTCCCTGGACCGCTACCATATGTACTTGAAGTTGCTGGTGGATGGGATGACCTCGAAGCCGTTTTCCGCGATTTCCCTTCCCCCTCCCGAGGGTCGGACCTACCAGGGGCAGGCCGCCGTCGCGCACTCTCGGGAGATTTATGGGAGAGAGGTGGCCACGGTGGAGGAAAAAATCCGGCGTTGGTCAGAGCGAGAATTTTCCTTAGGGATGGCGATCGCCGAGGAAAAGGGAGAGCTTCCCGCGGGAGTTCCTCCGGCGGAGGGGGAAGATTCAATCCCCCCGGCGGCGGAGAAGTAACCTCCGCTTGTGAAAGAAGATCCGAATTACTTAAAATAGCTTCAAGATGGAGGGAAGGCGCTTGGGGAAAGATAAAATTCAGCTTTTAAGTCAGGCGCTGAACGCGGCGACCGCTTCTTTAAACTTGGCTAAGCAGTTGCTTTCCGAAGTGGAACGAAGTGGCGGGGCGGGAGAGTTACCTGGATTAGTCGGTAAGTATGATGGGATGTTTATGGTGACAGAGGCCGGGAAGAAATACCCCGTTCCCGATAACTATGCCGCTAAAACCAAACTCGTTTACGGCGATAAGTTGAAGATGATTGAGGGTCCGGAGGGTCGGCGCTTCAAGCTGATTGAGGAGGTAGAGCGGGTGGAAGAGGAGGCGCAATTGGTGGTGAAAGACGGCCGCTTCGAGGCCCTGGGGAAGGACGGTTCCTACAAGCTGATTCAGGGAGCGGTGCGGTATTGGAATGGGGTGGAGGGAGATAAGCTGAAGATTTTGCTCCCCAAAGGAGAGAAGAATGTTCCCTTTGCGGGTTTGGCCGAGATTGTGGGGAAGCAGCCTGGTGGGGGGGAGGCCGCGGCGCCTGGCAAGGAGTCGCCAGCTTCATCTTCCGCGGAGAAGAGGGCGCCGAAGCGAGAAGGGACCTCGTCCCCGCAATCCGCCCCGGTTGTTCGGGAGGAGAAAAAGGAGGAAAAGTCGCGGCCAGGGAGAAAAGAAGCGGCCAAGCAAGAGAAAGCCCCCAGCAAGAAGTCGGCCAAACCTCTCGACGAAGAAGAATTGCGCTAGTCGCGCGTGGTTCGATGACTGTACTTCTCTAAGTCCCATAGTATTGATTTTCCCTTCGGGGTGTGCAAAAATAAGCGCAGTTCAACCTATCTGAAAGGAGAGGGGAGCCATGGCTGCTTATCCGACGGTACCCGCAGAGGAAGTTGACATCCGCGCCGGTTACATTAAGCCGATTGATGATCAGACTTGGGGAATTGTGATTTTGATCGGCGGTAAGGAGTACTTGATTGATTTCGGGGCCGGGGGGATTTCAATTTTTCCCAGCTGGGAAGAGGCCTGCGACTACCTTTGCGATGCTTGGGGAATTTCTTCCGGACGCGACGACCCGGCTAGTTTTCCGGTGATTAATTGGGATGAGGTTCCAGAGTCCGCCCGCCTGCAGGAGCGGCGGTTCCAAGGGGGCGTCTGGGGGATTATGGCGATTCTACCCGATGGTGAGCACTTAGTGCTCTTTGATCAATTTGCCAATCTAGCCGGCTACCAAACCTTTTATGCCGACCGGGAGAACGCGCGTAACGCGGTCGCTTTTCTGGAGATGTTGCAAGCTCCACCGAAGGTAGATCCTCAGGTAAAGACCCGCCTGGACTCGGTTACCACGTTTCCGCCGTTCATCGGGGGGAGAGATTCCGCCGCTGGAGGAGCTTTCTCTCTGGCCAATTTCGAGGAGCGGGAGCACCTTGAAGATTTGCTGGTGGCGCTGGACAAAGTGGCGGAGGAGGATTGCCGCAAAGTTCAGGAGCTGGAGCGAGAATGGCGCCGGCGGCTGGATCTCGGTAGCCGGAGGAGCTGCCTCTGCCGCCAGTGTCGACAATCCATTCGCTCCCAACTGGATCGGATTCTGGATTGGTACGACCGAGGTCCGGGTTACATCCCTTTTAGCTTGGAGCAGGCGGCTAATCGACTGCTGGTTCTGCTGGAGCAGGGGTCCTAGGGCTGTCAGAATTTTCTGCCAGCCCTTTTCTCTTCTGTTATCATAGATTCGCGATGAGTGGGCACTCAAAGTGGGCAACTATTAAGCGGGCCAAGCAAGCGACGGATATTAAGCGGGGAAAGATCTTTTCCAAATTGGCGCGGGAAATTTCCGTGGCGGCCCGCAAAGGCGTGGCGGATCCCAATCTTAATCCGGTGCTGAGAGCGGCCGTGGAGAAGGCTCGCTCTTACAATATGCCTAAGGAGAATATTGATCGGGCGATTGGGGCAGCTTCAACTACCGCCGCGCTGGAAGAGGCGATTTATGAAGGCTACGGTCCGGCGGGAGTGGCTTTTATGGTGAAGGTCTTGACGGATAATCGGAATCGGACGCTGGGAGAAATTCGGCGGATTTTCGAGTCCCACGGGGGAAAATTGGGTGAGGCCGGTTCCGCGGCCTATATATTTGAGCCAGTCCTCAAAAGTGCTGGTTCGCCAGAGGGTGGTGCTCCTCCTCCCGAACCTCTTTTTACTGTTCCGGTTACCGATCCGGAAGTGGCGAGGAAGGTGTTGGCGCTGGCGGAAGCCCTTGACGAAAACGACGATGTACAAGAGGTTTTTAGTAATTTTGATATTTCTGACGAGCTGTTGCGAGTGGACCGTGGCGAAACCACCGCCAACTAACGATGATTGTTTTAGGGATTGACCCCGGTACGGCCGCGATGGGGTGGGGGATTATAGAGAGGCGGAAGGCGAAAGGTAAGGGAAGAGAAATATCTACCAAGTACGTCGGCCACGGAGCGATCAAAACTCCTTCCACGGACTCTCTTTCCAAGCGGTTGGTTACAATTAAGCGAGGAGTGGAGCGGTTGGTAAAGGAATATGGCGTCGAGGAAATTGTAATTGAGCGGGTAGTCTTTAATGCGAACAAACGGAGCGCAATTAGTGTTGCCCAAGCCTACGGAGTGATTTTACTTTTGGCAGGGGAGAAAAATCTTCCAGTTCACGAGTACAACGCGTTGGAAGCCAAATTGGTTATGACTGGGCATGGAAGATCGGATAAGAAAGTTGTTCAACAAGAAATTAGGAAGCGCCTCCACTTGAAGGAGACCCCCACTCCGGTTCATGCGGCCGATGCTTTGGCAATTGCACTTTGCCACGTGGAAAAAAGTAGAGGGGCGAAGTAGAATGGTCTTTTTTAGCACTAAGCGTTTGAAGATTTTAATCTCCGCGGCGATTCTCACCGGGGGTTTAATATTCACTTCTCTTCCGGATTACCACCATCAGCTTTGGTTGGTTCTGTCCTTACCAGTGCTTTCCCTTCCCCTGACCTTCTGGACTTTGGGGGGGCTCCGGGGAATTGAACTAATCACTCTGACGATGTTGCCACTTTTTTTGGCGGTGGGGGCCTCGCTGGGACAGTATTTTTACCCTAATTTTCAACCTTACGTGAAGTTCTTTAGCTGGATGGCTTATTTTGGAGTCCTTTATCTCCTTTTTCTGGCTTTAAATGTTTTTAAAGTGGAGCGCCGGCGGGGAGAAGCTATCCCTCTGGAGAAGGCGGCGAAGCCTGCTGTTTTTGTCTCGACCTTTTTAACGGCGTTTTTACTGTTGACGGTGATTTACAAGTTTCAGCTTGGGGCAGCGCTGAGTGCTTTGGCGGTTTTCGGAACAGTTTTTCTCCTCGCCTTGGGTGATTTCTGGTTCCTGGATTTGGCGGACCTAATCGATCGGCGGTTCTTCGCCGCGGCCGCAATTGTAGGGCTAACCTTGGTTCAAATCTCCCTCGCCTTTTCTTTCTTTCCGTGGAAATCTCATCTGCGCGGTCTTTCCGAGGCCGTTTTCTTTTATGCGGCTTTGGGAATTTCGCGGGCTTATTACGAGAAGCATTTGAAGTCATCCATCGTGTGGGAATATATTCTAATTTCTCTCGCGGTTTTCCTTTTTGCTCGGTTCATCTAACGGACAGACTTAGCAGAGTAGGGGAGTAGGTGATACCAACCTATAACTTCTAAAGTCCTATAATTTATTTGCGATACACTAGAGCGTCAGAGCGAGTTGAAACATTTCGATTTCTTTTAATTTCAAATCTTAATTTGACGATGATCAATTGAAAAATTAAAAGTCGAATTGTTGGGAGACAACTTCTCCATCGAGTTTGATTCTCAAAGTTGCGGAATCGCGTTGGTTGGGTTCCGCGCCTAAAAATCTTCGCCCGCCTCTTGCCAACTTTGACAAAATTTGAGCGAAGCCGACCAAAACATCGTCTGAGGGCGAATTTTGTTAATTTGAGGATCGATTTTTGGCCGCTTAATTGGAGTCGGTTTGAGAAGTGGCCTGCGGCTTCATTTTCGCCGGTTTTACAGGGTTAGTTTCTACATTTATCGGGAAAGGGGCAAGAGATACCGGATTGCTGGGGGTTGCCGGGAGGGATTCAAAACTTGACTTCGGAAAGGGGAGTCCGATAACATAAGGTTGTTGTTCGTATAATCTACAGAAAGCGAACAATAGCGCGGCGCGGGGCCCTTTCCCCCACCGCCGCTTTCGGATGAAAAATTACTTGCAAAAATTCCTGGAATATTTGGAGATTGAAAAGGGTCGCTCGCCGCGCACGGTTGAGAACTACGCCTTTTTCCTAAAAAGATTTTTGGATTTCTCCCAGGTCTCCTCCCCTACTTCGATCACGCCTCAACTAATTCGTCGCTACAAATTGTTTCTAAATCGTTATCGGGATAAGAATCAGCAACCACTGGAGAAGACTACCCAAAACCACCATTTGATCGCCCTTCGGTCGTTTTTGCGGTATCTGGCCCAGCAGGAGGAGTTAAATGTGCTGCCGCCGGACCGCGTAGAGTTGATCGCCGAAGGCGATCGGGAGGTCAAGGTGCTGGAGGAGAGCGCTCTGGAGCGCTTTCTGGCGACGCCGGATCTAAAGACAGCCCAAGGAGTACGGGATCGGGCGATTTTGGAATTGCTTTTTTCGACCGGTTTGCGGGTTTCCGAGTTAGTAGGCTTAGATCGGAGCGATTTGAACCTTAAGACGCGGGAAATTTCAGTATTGGGGAAGGGGCGAAAGTTACGGGTGGTTTTCGTTTCGGATGCCGCCGCCGCCGCGCTGGAGAAGTATTTGGCCGCCCGGTCGGACGAGTTCAAGCCGTTGTTTATTAGGTTCCGGGGGGGAAATCCAGTGGACCCGGAAGGTTGGGATGCCCGGCTGACAGTTCGAAGCGTTCAGAAGATTGTGAAGAAGTATGCGCGGTTGGCGGGGATCGCAATTGACCCCTCGCCTCACACCCTCCGCCACACCTTCGCCACCGATCTTCTCCGCCGGGGGGCGGATATCCGAGCGGTGCAGGAGCTCCTGGGCCACGCTAATATCGCCACCACCCAAATATACACGCATATCACTAACCCTCAACTTAAGGAAGTTCATCGAAAGTACCACCGGGGAAATAAAGCCGCTTAGCAAGGGGCGGGATTGGGGCTCCGCACCGGAACTTTTAGTCAAAGTTCTTTAACGTCGTGGGCGTGGGATTCGGCGATTCCGGCGGGGGTGAGGCGGACAAACCGGGCCTTCCGCTGGAGTTCTTTAATGTTTCGGGCGCCGGAGTAGCTCATCCCCGAGCGCAGGCCCCCGACCAGTTGGCGGAGCACTTCTTTGATCGTGCCGCGGTACGGGACCAGGGCATCAATCCCCTCCGGAGTCATCTCGTCCAAAAGCAGTTGGTCCTCCACTTCGTTTCCTTCTGCATCTTTTTTGGCCAGGTTCGCCCCGACTCCCGCCATTCCCCGATAAAGCTTGTAGCGGCGGCCGTCTTTGGTGATGAGCGAGCCGGGGGACTCATCGGTTCCAGCCAGCAGATTGCCGATCATCACGGTCTGGGCCCCGGCAGCCAGCGCTTTGGCAATATCGCCGGGGTAGCGGATTCCCCCATCGGCGACCAGCGGGACTTTAGCGGCGCGAGCGCAATTCATGATCGCGGAAAGTTGAGGATATCCCGAACCGGCGACGATTCTAGTGGTGCAAACGCTCCCGGGCCCCACCCCGACCTTAACCGCGTCCGCTCCCGCGGTTTGCAAGTCTCGGACGCCTTCGGGCGTAGCCACGTTTCCGGCCATCACTTCTATTTTGGGAAAGCGTTTCTTGACCGCCTTGACTGCCTCAATCGCCAGTTCGGAGTGGCCGTGGGCAATATCTACGACTAGTAAATCTACTTCGGCCTCAATTAGCGCTTTGGCCCGTTCTAAGAATCCTTCTTTAACCCCGATTGCCGCTCCCACCCGCAGTCTCCCCTGCTCGTCTTTAGTGGCCGCCGGGAATTTGGTCCGCTTAATTAAATCTTTGGAAGTAATTAATCCAACCAGGCGTCCTTGGCGATCGACGAGCGGTAGCTTTTCAATTCGGTGTTTGTGCAGAAGCGCTTCGGCGCGCTCAATCGTGATGGCGGGACTGCCGGTGATTAGTTTTTTGCCCTTGGTCATCGCTTGAAAAACCGGCTTTTTAAAGTTGTGTTCAAACCGGAGATCCCGAGCGGTAAGGATTCCTAACAGCTTGCGGCGGCGGTCTACTACCAGAACGGAGGTGCCGTAGCGGTCCATAATCTCCCGGGCTTCCGCCAAGGTGATGTGGGGACCAATCGTGTAAGGGTTTTTGATGATTAACCCTTCCAATCTTTTGACCTTTAGGACTTGAGAAACTTGGTCTTCAATGCTCATAAAACGGTGGATTATTCCCAGCCCGCCCTGCTGGGCCATGGCTGCCGCCATCGGGGCTTCGGTGACGGTGTCCATGTTGGCCGAAACGATGGGAATTGCCAATTTAATCTTGGGAGTGAGCGGGGTGGAAGTATCGACATCTTTCCGGGAAGAAACTTCGGAGCGCTGAGGAATTAAGAGAACGTCGTCGAAGGTTAAGCCTTCAGTTATTATTGGCATTTTTCTTGGAACGGGGCGAACTTGGCGCGCTCCCCTTTGGTCTTCCCTCCTCCGGCGCCGTTCTTCCTTCCTCCTCCTGTTCCAGGAAGGCTACGGCCGAAACCTTATCTCCTTCGTTCAGCCGCATCAAATAAACCCCTTGGGTTGCGCGGCCGAGGATCGGGACCTGCTTTAGCGGCAAACGGATGACTTGGGCTTTCTTAGAGGTAAGGAGAATGTCGTTTTGCTTGCTTTCTTCGACGATTCGGGCGCTGACCAGCTCGCCGGTCTTGGCGGTTACTCGGTGGGTTAAGATGCCGGATCCGCCGCGGCCTTGAGTTTTATACTCGGCCAAGGGGGTGCGCTTGCCCACTCCCCGCTCGGAAATGGTTAGGAGATAGTCTTTGGGGTTGGTAATGACTTCCGTCGAAATAACCTCGTCCCCCTTGGCAAGCTTGATCCCTCGGACTCCGGCGGCCGCCCGGCCCATCGGGCGCACGTCCCCTTCCTTGAATCGGATTGATTGGCCTATCTTAGTGACGAGGACAATGTCGTTTTCCCCCGAGGTTGGTTTGACCCAGACTAGATTTTCCCCCGGCTTGAGCCGAATCGCCATAATTCCGGTTCGGCGGATGTTTTCGAAATCGGTTAAAGCCGTCTTCTTGACCGTTCCCCGATTGGTGGCCATGAGGAGATAGTTGGGCTGCTCTTCTTTCTTGGAAATTGGCAACATTACAACCACTTTTTCCTCGGGTTCCAGGTCGAGGAGATTTACCACCGCGGTGCCTTTGGCTTGGCGGGAAGCTTCCGGCACTTCGTAGACCTTTTGTTTGTAAACCCGGCCTTTATTGGTGAAGAAGAGAATCTCCGCGTGGGTTGAGGTTAGAAGGACTTGTCCAATCGCGTCTTCTTCTTTCGTCTTCATCCCAACCACACCTTTTCCTCCCCGACTTTGGCGCTTGTAGGTTTCGGTCCCCAGTCGCTTGATGTAGCCACTTTCGGTAATCGTTACGATTACGTCTTCCTCCGGTACCAGTTCCTCCTCACTGAATTCCCCTACCCGTTTTTTGAAGATTTTGGTGAGTCGCTCTCCCGGGTAAGTCTCTTTGATTTCGATTAGCTCCCGCTTAATTTCGGCGTAGACGCTCTTTGGCTGGGACAAAATCGCTTCCAGCCGCTGAATCTCTTCGAGAATGTCGCGCAATTCTTGTTCAATCTTCTCTCTCTCCAAAGCCGAGAGCCGTTTGAGGGGCATCTCTAGGATCGCTTGGGCTTGAATTTCGCTTAGGTCGAACTTGGTGACTAGGTTTGCCCGAGCATCGTCGGTGTCCTTGGATTTCTTGATGGTCGCAATGACTTCGTCTAGGTGGTCAAGGGCGATTTTAAGGCCTTGGAGGATATGTTCTCGCTGTTTGGCTTGGTTGAGTAAAAATTTAGTTCTCCTGACAATGACTTGGTAGCGGTGCTTGAGAAATTCTTCAAAAATCGATTTAAGAGTTAAGGTTTGGGGTTGGCCATCAACAAGGGCGACCATATTCACGTGGAAGGTGGTTTGAAGGTCAGTGTGTTTGTAAAGATAATTGAGAACCGCTTGCGGGCGGGCTTCCCGCTTAAGATCTACTACCACGCGAATTCCATCCCGGTCGGACTCGTCTCGCAGCCCTCCGATCCCCCGCACTCTTCCTTCCTTGGCCAATTGGGCAATCCGGGCGAGAAGATTGGCTTTGTTGACTTGATACGGGAGTTCGGTCGCGATAATCCGGGTCTTCCCCTCCTCTTCCGCGATTTCCACTTTAGCCCGCATGACAATGCTTCCCCTTCCGGTGGCGTAAGCTCGGGCAATTTCCTCCTGGCCGTAAACTAGCCCGGCGGTGGGGAAATCTGGTCCGGGGACATGTTGGAGCAGATCTTCGATTGTGAGGTCATAAGTAACTTCGGGCTGTTCCGTTTCGCCGCTAATCTTGGCTGCTTCCACCATTGCGATCAAACCGTCAATCAGTTCAGCGAGGTTGTGGGGAGGGATATTGGTGGCCATTCCCACAGCAATGCCGGAGGAGCCGTTTAGGAGGAGGTTCGGGACCGCAGCCGGTAAGACGGTCGGCTCGAAGCTCGTGGCGTCGTAGTTTTGGATAAAATCGACGGTTTCCTTTTCGATATCGTTTAAGAGCTCGTCAGTGATGGGAGCGAGGCGGCACTCGGTGTACCGCATCGCCGCCGGCGAGTCCCCGTCGATGGAGCCGAAGTTTCCCTGGCCGTCAATGAGGGGGTAGCGCATCGAAAAGTCTTGCGCCATCCGGACCAGCGCGTCATAAACCGAAATGTCGCCGTGGGGATGGTACTTCTTAAGGACTTCTCCCACCACCGCGGCGCATTTGTGGTAGTGGGAGGTCGGACCCATTCCCTGCTCGTTCATAGCGTAAATGATTCGGCGTTGGACTGGCTTGAGGCCGTCTCGGACGTCCGGAAGAGCACGCGCGACAATTACGCTCATCGCGTAGTCCAGATAGGCCTTCTCCATCTCGGCAGTAACCGGAGCGGGAACGATATTTTTCGGCAACAGCGCAGGTGTTTCTGGTGGTTGTTCTCCGTCCATTTTGATTGCGAACTAAGGGCTTAAGCGACGAGGAAGGGCAGTTTTCTTAAGCTCTTTATTTTAGCAAAGTCAAGAGGTTTTGGAAAGGGTTTTTACGGGATTGAAGTCCCGGGCCTCTAAGTCCGGATTTGGAGCTTATAGTTTGAATAATTCAGTGGGCGAAGAGATCCTTGCGGAAGACTTCGCCCAACTTCTTTTACTTTATTCGGGGGTGGAAAGTCAACTTGGTGAGAAGCCGAAAAAACCGATGGTTCGGGAAAACCATCGGCGACTGTTAAGCGGTAGGCAGTAGCAGTGGGAGGGGCAATTTGACCGCTGCTTCTTCTTTGGTCAGGGCTTCTTCCTCGAGGTCTTCTCGGAGATATTGGAAGAAGAGGATCACCGCCCGCGGGTTGATCGAACCTTCTATCTCTCGGAGTTGGTGAATTGAAGTGAGCGGTTGCGGAAGTGTGACCTCTAAGTTGCCAAAGTCGTCGCTTCGCATTCCGCTGACGGAATGGCGAGGAATGACGAAGCTGACGAAATAAACGTAGCCCACCTTTCCCTCCTTTCTTTGCTAGAAAAATTGGCTTGCTTGCCTTATGATAGGAGCGGCTAGACGGCTTGTCAATCTTTCAAGAAGTCAAACTTCTTATCGGGCGCCGATTTTGAACTCAATTACGTCTTGGTCCTGCACGACGTAATCCCGCCCCTCTAACCGGATTTTTCCTAGTTCCTTGGACCTTTGCCAAGCGCCGATCTCCAGCAGCTCCGTCACGTTAATTACTTCGGCTTTGATGAATTTTTGGGCGAAGTCGGTGTGGACTTCTCCCGCGGCCTCCCGCGCCGTTGTTCCCTTCCTTACGCTCCAAGCGTGAACTTCCTTTCCTCCCTTGATGGTGTAAAACGTGATAAGGTTTAGAACTTGGTAGGCGGCAATGATGAGTTTCTCTAAGCCGGATTGCTCGATTCCCCACTGGTGGAGGTACGCGGGTCTCTCTTCCGGGGCTAGATCTGTTAGCTCCTCTTCGATTTTGGCGCAAATTGCGATCACCGGGGCGGGGCTGACCAGGGTTTCCACCGGCGCGAGAAGCTCTGCGGCCCATTCCAATTGGTTTTCTTGCAGGTTGGCGACGTAAATCGTCGGTTTCTCTCGGATTCCGCCCAATTCGAGTTCCAGATTGATGACTTCAATATCTTCCTTCGGGTCAAGGCGGGCATGGACGTGCGGAACATTTGGATCCTCGAAGAATCGCACGACTTGAACGATTGCATTTACTTCCCGGATCTTAGCGAGGAATTGGTTCCCTAATCCTTCTCCTTGGGCGGCGCCTTTAATCAAGCCGGCGATGTCGATGAAAGTCACCGTTGCTGGTACGAGCTTCTCCGGCTTAATGAGCGCGGCCAGTTTCTGAAGGTTTTCGTCCGGGACGGGAACCACTGCCTCGTGGGGTTGGATGGTAGTGAAAGGACGAGGAGCCGTTTCGGCCAACCGCCGGGCGGCGAGGGCGTTAAAGAGGGTGGATTTTCCGACGTTGGGTAGCCCAACGATGCCAACGCTTAAGGACATCTACGGAGCGATTGCTTCTCCATATTCGATTTCGCGGGTGTGCTCATCCCTTCGTTTAAAGCTAATTTTAATGCACCGGAGTTTTTCTGATTTGACCAGTTGCTTGATTAGGCCAGGGGCTTTTCGGGCCGATTCAATTACAACGATGTTTTGCGGCTTAAGGAAAGCGTCCAGCTTCCAAGACCGAACCTGCTCTTCGCTTTGGATGGGATTCAGATCGAGATGAAAGAGCCGGCCGTTTCGGGAGTTAAGATTAAAAGCGTATTCGCTGACCCCGATGTATTCCAGCCGCCGAAAGACTCGGGGCGCCTCTAAAATTTCAACCAATCCCTTGACGAGAGTAGTTTTGCCAATTCCTGGCTCTCCATCCAGGGTCCAAACTAGCGTTTTCCCTTTAAGGTCGTTGGCATACTTCCCAACCAGCCGCTGGGCGAGTTCCCGGGTTTGTTTTTCAGAATGAGAAATGAAGTTCGTTCCCACTACTTAGAGTAAGTATAGCGGGTTGGAAATTAACCCCAGGGGAACCCGCGCCCGAAGTGACCGTAAGCCGCGGTTTCCTGGTAGATGGGGCGGCGGAGATTTAGCCGTTCGATGATCGCTTGGGGTCGGAAGTCGAAGTTTTTTCGGACATAATTGGAGAGATCTTGGTCGGTTTCGTTCACCGCATGAATCATTAGCGGATCGGCTCGCCCGATCGCGTAAGCGACGGAGATTAAAGCTCGGCGGGCCCTTCCTTCCTGGACGAGGGTCTTGGCAACAAAACGGCACATGTAGGCAGCGGAACGGTCTACCTTGGTAGGATCCTTGCCAGAGAAGCAGCCTCCGCCGTGGGGAATTAAGCCTCCGTAAGTGTCCACCATGATCTTTCGGCCGGTGAGCCCGGTGTCAGCGGTGAAACCGCCTTGAACAAATCTGCCGGTGGGATTGACCAAAATCTCGATCCCGACCGGGTTGCCGACCAACGGCCGAATTAGTTTTTGGATGATGGTTTGGCGGATCTCGTCTTGGGAGACGGTTTCGGCGTGCTGGCAAGAGACAAGGATGGTCTTTGTTCTCCCCTCCTCCATCGTGACCTGGGCTTTGCCGTCCGGCCGGAGCCAGGGGATTGCTTTGCTTCGGCGCAGCTCCTCCAGTCCTTTGGTCAGCTGGTGCACTAGAACGACCGCTTTGGGGAGGAATTGAGGGGTCTCGTCGGTCGCGTAGCCGTACATGATTCCCTGGTCGCCGGCTCCGCCGGTGTTTACCCCTTGGGAGATATCCGGGGACTGTTTGACGATGTTAGTGACTACTTCGAGGGGGTCTGCGTAGCCGATCTCTCGGTAGACCTGCCGGGCGATTGCGGGAGCTTTGAATTGGGCCCGGGTGGTGATTTCACCGCCGATCACGAAGAGTCCGTGGGCACCGAAGGTTTCGATCGCGACCCGACTCTCGGGGTCCTGGCGGAGGCACTCGTCCAGGATCGCATCGGAAACCTGGTCGCAGATCTTATCCGGGTGGCCCCGGGTAACGCTCTCGACAGTGTAAGTTTTTGGTTGATTAAGCATCAACATAAAAAATCTTTCCCTGGGGAAAGATTGCGCTCGGCACTTATCTTTCCCAATTGGGCTGGATTTGGCACCTTCTGGGAGAAGCCATCACCCGGGGTTGCCGGACGGTCAACGGGCCAGTTCCCTACCGCCGCTCTTGATAACGAATTTTCTAACTGGGATTATAGCATTGATGGTGTTTCCCCCTTTTTTCCCCACCGGCATTTTCTGCGGGGCCATGCGATCAAACTTGAAGGAATGGCTGGAGTTCCGCGATGCCTCACGCTAGCTACTTGGAAGTTACCGCGGGAAGCAACCGCGAACTGGGTTTGGCGCTCGGGCGGCGGTTCGGTGAAAGTCTGCGCCGGGAGCTGAAGGAAAGATCCGGTTCGCTGCCGGGGGTGGCGGAAGTTGCGGCTGGAAGGGCTTATCTCACTTTCACTGCAACCGCTTTTCCCCAGTACATTCAGGAGTTGGAGGGCTACGCCGAGGGAGCCGAAGTTCCGTTCGAGCTGCTTTGGGCCCGGAGTTTGGAAGACGAGCTTTGGGGAATGCGGGCGGAGAAATGCACTTCGGTGGTTACCAACCGCGGAAAGCTGATTGGGCACAGTGAGGACTGGTTGCCTGACTCTCAAGACGGGCTCTGGATTCTGAAAAAAACTATCGGAGGACTAACGATTTTGGAACTTTACTACCAGCATACGTTGGGAGGCCAAGCGGTGAGTATTAATTCCCGCGGTTTTGTCCAATTAGTCAATACTCTTTGGCCCCGCGACCGCCAACTTGGTATCCCTAAGAATGTAATTGCCCGTTGGTTGTCCGAGACTGCTGATCCGGTTGGTGACTTGGAAAAGTTAGCGAAGTTGCGGCGCTCGGGCGGTTACAGCCACACTTTGGTTTCCCGGGAAGGGAAAGTCTGGAACGTGGAATGTACGGCGAGGAACCAACTGGTAACTCGGCCGCGGTTGCCCTACGTCCACGCTAACCACTACTTGACGGAGCTAAAGGTGCGAGAGGCGGCGGAAGACCTTTCTTCGAGTCAGCGGCGGTACGCTGCGGCAGTGACGCGGGCCAAAGAAGAGATGGGGAGGGCGGAGATGGAGGCCTTGCTGGAGGACCAGTCCATGGGTCCGATCAACAGTATCTTCAACGCCCGGACGATTGGGAAGGTGATAATCGATTTAGAGCAGAAGATCGCCCGGATTTGGCTGAAACGGGAAGCCGAAAAAGGTTGGATCGACTACCAGTTGGATTTTCTCTGAACCCATTCTTTTAGGGGTTTAACCTCTATCCCCTCCTAAAATTGGTTGGAGGGTTACCGCAGTGCGGCCATTCGATATCCGGCCCGGGATAGTCCTTCCACAATGCAGGGGAAAGCCGCCACGGTGGCTGATTTGGTACTGTGCGCCAAAACGCTTCGGTTGGGAAGTGCTTTTTGTAACACGTTCCGGCAAAGGGTTACCGGTGAGGTATAAACGGTGTCGATCGAAGTAATTCCCCAGAGAATGAGTTTGACGCCGTTGGCAGCGGCAGCCTTATAGGTGTCTTGATTGTGATTCCCTCCGGGTGGTCGGAAGTAAGTCGGCCGAATTTTGGTAATCGCGGTAATAACCTCAATTGATTTTCGAATGTCACGGTATTGCCATGAGTAATCATGGCCGGTGGCGTAATTTCGTGCGTCATGTTCGTAGCCATGTGATTGAATAGCGTGACCGTTAGCGACTGCCCGGCGCATTGGTCCGGCGTCGAGACGGGCCCGCTGGCCGATGACGAAGAAGGTGACTTTGACGCCGTAGCATTCAGCCAAGTCCATAATTCGGTGGGAGTAAGTCATTGCGTCGTCGTAGGTAAGATAGATAGTTCCGGCGGAACCATTATTAGCGACTGGTTGAATTTTCTTTACTGAGGGGGCGAAGTAATCCACTTTCAAGGTGAGGGTACGAGACTGGTTCGCTCCTAGATTTTTGAAGAAATTTTTAGTAGCAGTTTTGTCCAAGCGATAACCTCCAGCCCAAATGAGGGTTTCGCACTTTCCCAATTTCGGTGTGGGATTGTTGTTGTCAGTTGCAGCTGCGATTTTGTTTAGAAGGCGGTTGAGGGCGGTTTCGGACCAATCAATTTTTACCTTTCCTTCCCTCGGAGTGAAAGTCAGTAATTCAAAAAGTTCTTTTGGGGAAATTTCCCAATGGCGTTGCCCCGATTTTAGGATGACCGGCTGAGAGATGATTTCCTGGACGGAGGGGAGGATCGCTTGAAGAGTAGCAGTTGGGACAGCCGGGGCGATTGTGAACATTTGGATCTCGGAAGAGAAAGCGCCAGAATTAAGAGATTGGAGAATAGTGTTGCAGACGAGCTCCGGTCGGAATTCTTCTCCCATAACCCCCTCCTTAATTTTCACTCCCCCGTCATAGTAGAGGGAGGCATCCTGAGGTTTGGTCCGTGGTATCTCGATTCCGGCTAGCGTTTTTTGGCACTTTGCGACATCCAAGTGAAAGCTTAGTGAGATCGGAAGGGGTTCGGTCCCCTGCTTGAGTGCTAGAGAGAGACGGTCCCAAAATCCAAGTTGGCTTTGGGCTCTGATTCTGGCGGCGGTTTCTGCTAAGTCGACGCGCACGCCAAGATCTGCTAAGGGGATTTCCCACTTTTCTCCCGCTCGCGTGAGTGTAAAATTACCAGCCTGGAGAGCTTGGGCCGCTTCGGCCAGCAGCGTATCAATTTTGGTGGCGGTAGCACTTTCACCTACCGCCTTCCCGTTGATGGTTGTCGTGGGGTAGGCCTGGTTCTTCCCCCAGAAGGCCAACGCGACCCAGCTTATTTGTTCCCAATACTTGGTAACGAAATATCCGGTGGCGATCAGGAGGGGTAGAGCAGCGGCGAGGAGGATCAATCTTACTTTAGGGCGGGGTAGTTGAGCCACTTCGTTACTTTCCGTATTTCGCTTGGTACTCCTCTGTTAGGCGAGTGCAATCGGTTCGATAACGGAGGTAGTTTTGGTATCTTTCCTTGGCCGAACGGAGAGCTTCCAGATACTTCTCCAGCTCGGAGTGGAGGATTTCGGCGGAAGGATCGTTCGCTTGGATTAATCCTTCCAAATCGGCAACTGTGGCTTCTAGGTTTTGAATATTCTCCAGCGTGGTCTGTTCGGGGATCTGTAGTTCAAATTCTTCCGGTAGAAACTGATACTCTGCCGCGAGTTGGCAAATTTTGTTCCGCTGATCTTCCAAGGCTTGAGAAAGGAAGCGGATAGTGATGATGCGCGTAGTTAAAAAGACGCTTACAAAAACAGTTAAGGAAAGCAGCAGTTTTTTGCCCATAGTTTAATTCTAGCAATCGCCACCGCGGGGCGCAATCTTCCGCTCCGCTGACTTTGGGCGGCAATTCAGGGGTTTAACCCCTAAGTTGGTAAAAGTAGAACGCCTTGGTGGGAGGACCAAGGCGT